>JAYRNS010000177.1:0-10450 GCA_041912075.1 Anaerolineae bacterium | reverse complement strand
TTGCATGGTGTTACCGGCACCTGGCAACGCCTCAGCGTCTCTGGCTCAGGCTTCCTTGCGCGGATTGAATGACACAGCGGCGAGGGCAAGAATGGCAGCCAGTGAGATGACCAATGCAATGATAGCCAGTATGGTAGCCAGCGATGCCGCGCTTTGTGCCTGCTGCACAGCCACCAGGAGCTGTGTGGTGCCCTCCTGCGCCGGCGAAGAAGCCATGGCCAGACCGGTCGTGAGTAACAGCACAATGATGATCGTCTGTACGACTATGACTGCCCCCATCACGAACTGACGGTTCCCACGCATAGATGTACTCCTCCCATGTGATTTGACAGCAAAGCCGTCTTCGGGTAGATTGGGTCAATGGGCACAGTTGAATCAATTATAGTCCACGCTGTGCAAAATCGCAAGCTCATCCGCGACCAGGGTAACTCACTGAATGCCATCGGAGGCTGCGGGTGCATCTCGAGCGGTTGCCGACCGCAAACCACAGGGCAAAAGATCATCTATAACCATGCGCGCGCTCATTCAGCGGGTTAGCCAGGCAGCAGTTCAGGTAGATGGACGCATCACCGGTGTAATCGAGCGAGGTCTGGTGGTTCTGCTGGGCATTCATGTCGATGACACAGCCGGTCAGGCGGTGACGTTAGCTGAAAAAATCGCCCATCTCCGGATTTTCGGTGACGACGCTGGCCGTTTTGACCGCAGTGTGCGCGACGTGGGTGGCGCGTGCCTGGTGGTCTCGCAGTTCACGCTTTATGCGGATACGCGCAAGGGCCGGCGCCCAAGTTTCGTCGCAGCCGCCCGGCCTGATACTGCTGAGCCACTGGTGGCCGTATTTTGTGAAACTTTGCGCGCCCAGGGACTAGAGGTGGCCAGTGGTGTTTTTGGTGCACACATGACCGTCCAGCTCGTCAACGATGGCCCCGTCACAATCTGGCTGGACACCGACGATCTGGCCCGTCCACGGCGGTCTCATCAGCGGTCGGACCAGCCAACCGGTCTTTTCAACGGACCTGCGAATTCCTAGCGCATGAGTCACTTGTGGTAGAATAGTGAACGTCACCCAGACAACGGCAAAATATCACGAAAGGTCAGTATTCATGCCCAAGGGCCCTGGGGCGGCTAGCCAACTCCAGATTCCGGCCTCATTGACTGCCCTGGCCAAACAGGGGAAAGTGGCGCTGGATGATGTTTTGCGCGCCTTTCCCAATGCGAACAAGGATCCCGACGAGTGGGAACGAGTATTAGGCGCGCTGACTGCGGCCGGTATCGAACTCGCAGAGGAGGCAGAAGCTGATGCCACGGTTGACGTCGAGGTGGAGGGGGATGACGGAACTCCCTCGCTCGTCGTCGGGGGCGTTGGCTCGGACCCACTGGCGCTCTATTTGCGTGAAATGGGCCGCACACCCCTGCTGACCGCTGAACAGGAAGTCAGCTTTGCCCGGCAAGCCGCACGCATCCCAGAACTCAATCAGGAACTGGTGCGTGGTCACCTGTCGCCAGACCGCCGCTGGCAGCTCAAGAGTGACATCCAGGAAGCCGAAGCGGCCCGCGATGCGCTGATCAAGGCCAACCAACGCCTCGTGATCAGTGTAGCCAAACGTTACCGGGGTCTGGGTGTCCCGTTCCTGGACTTGATCCAGGAAGGCAATCTCGGACTCATGCGCGCCGTCGAACGATTCGATCCCGATAAGGGCAACCGGCTGTCGACCTATGCGATGTGGTGGATTCGCCAGTCGATCATTCGTGCGGTCGCCAATCTGAGCCGCACCATACGTGTACCCATTCACGCCGGCGAACGCGAGCGCAAGCTGCGTCGCGTGGCCCAGGAGCTGCAGCAGACACTGGGCCGTACGCCCACCGCTAACGAGCTGGCCGCCGAGCTCGGTCTGACACCGCGGCAGGTGCAGCGCTTGCAGAACATGGGCCAGCAGGCGGTATCGCTCGATCAACCCATCCGCGAAGGTGAGGCCGATGGCAGCAGCCTGGCCGATCTGATCGAAGACGAAAACAGCCTGGCGCCGGCCGATCTGGCAGCGCAGCGGCTGCTGCGTGATGACGTGTCGGCGGTACTGGCTGATCTCAAACCGCGTGAGGCTGAGGTGCTGCGCTTGCGGTATGGGCTGGAAGGTGAGCGCGTGCATACGCTCAAAGAAGTCGGCGAGCTGATGGGTGTCACGCGTGAACGCGTACGCCAGCTCGAAATGCGCGCCCTGCGCAAACTGCGGCATCCGCGCATCGGACGGCGCCTCAAGGGATACCAGCGCCGGCGTTAGGCGCCGCGCACACCCTACATGGCAGCCGGTGTCGTGTAGGCAACTGCCGCATACCCCACGACTGCATCTTTGTCGCCGGCTGTATCACCCGAATTGCGATAATCCAAGAGGTGTGGCTGCCAGCCCAGTTGGTGTGCGATCGTCATCAGCGTCAAGATCGGCGCCCTTCCACACGCCTGTTGTCCGGCCAGCGCCGCGATATTGCCGGCGAGAAGCGCTTCCAGCAGGGTCTGATCGCGGCGAACCGCTTCGTCGTAGGGGAAGTAGTGACTCAGATCTGAACTGACGATGAGCAATAGATCCGGCTGGCTACGCAGCAGATCCAGGAGATGCCGGGCTACCGCCGGTGGGTCCGTGTCGCCAAACAGCAGCGGCACGACACGCACGGCAGGCATAACCACCTGCAAAAACGGGAGCTCCACTTCCAGACTGTGCTCCGGCCGGTGAGCCTCGTCAGATCGTACAAACGGACGTCCTCGCGCCACAAGCCATGTTCCAATGGCACGATCCACCGGTACGTCACCCAGGGGTGTTGCCATGGCGTCGAAGCTGCCGACCGCCACACCGTCCACCCACACCCGGTGCGCCGGACCCAAGAGCAGGGCAACGTTACACGATGGCGGCAGCACTTGCAGCTGCTTGAAACCGGTGGCCGCAATTGGACCCGAATAACGGTAGCCGGCATGCGGTACGATCAAGGCACGCAGGTGCGTCAGTGTGAAACTGGGTGCCGCGTCGACCAGCCGGGCCACCGTGGCGTGCAGCGCGGCGGCCGACGCCGGGTAGAAAGCGCCGGCCACGGCCGGCAAACGCACAGTTCGAGGCATATCCCACCCCCACAACAGGTACCGACGATTACGCTCGCCGGTGGCGCTGTCCACTACAGCACGCCGCACGGCAGCATGTTTCTCCTGCTAGCATACGCCGCCCGCAGGTGATTGTCAAGCCTTGTGAAACCTTTACCATCCTGGTTCGTAAGTACAGGCAAGTGCGCCGAAACACTGGCGTGGCGTGTGGCGCAGTTTCTCAGGACAGGGCTGTGAGCAACCCACAACAAGAGCAGGCCTGGCTCAAACAGGCATTGGCGGGCGACCAGTCCGCTTTTGGAAAATTGGCTGAGGTCTACCAGGCGCCAGTCTACAACCTGGCTTACCGCATGTTGGGCAACGCCGGCGAAGCCGAAGAAGCCGCCCAGGAAACGTTCCTCAAGGCGTATACGCATCTGCGTACCTACGATCAAACACGGAAATTCTCGACCTGGCTGCTATCGATTGCTTCGCACCACTGTATCGACCGCCTGCGCCGGCGGCGGTTCACCTGGCTGTCGATGGATGACAACCCCATGTTGGGTTGGTTGACGGCCGAGCAAGGCAAACCGGAAGAATCGGTGCTGCGCGTCGAAGCGGGCGATGAGGTTCGCGATTTGCTCAGCCAGCTGGAACCACCCTATCGTCTGCCGTTGATCTTGCGCTACTGGCACGATCTGTCATACGAGGAGATCGCGGAGACCTTGGGGATCACCGAAGCGGCCGTCAAGTCACGCTTGCACCGGGCGCGCCACCAGATGGCAGATGCGATGGCACAGCGCGACACGATGCGGCTGGCGCGGTCACCATCCGTGCCGGGTATCATGCAGGTATTCTGAGTCTATCCGAAAACCTGCTGAGGCGCCTCATTTCTAGAAGATATTGCAGTTTTCGGATAGACTCTTGATGCAGCAGAGGGGTCACTATGACGATGCACATCTCCACGGAGCAGTTTTCGCTGGCACTGGATGAGCAGCTGCCAGCGGATGAGCTGGAAACCATGCGTCTGCACCTGGGCAGTTGCGCCAGCTGTCGACGTGAATGGGAGCTGTGGCAAAACATCGCCCTGCGCTTTCAACATGCACCGATGCTCGCCCCACCCCCGGGTTTTGCCCGGCGTCTCGAAGAACGCCTGGCCAGACGCGCCAATTTGCAGCGCGGGGTTCTCGGTGGCACAGTGCTGTTGACTGGTTCGGTGACGTTATGGGGCCTGGTTGCCCTGGGTGTGTTCGTGGCGATGCTCACCTGGCTCACGGTCGATCCGGCAGCAGCCAACGTATTGGTATCGGTCGCGGTGCGCCTGGCACAAACCGCGGCCCCCGTCACCACTGTCGTGACGACCATGCTGGATGGTGTGCGATACGCTCCGGTGCAGCTGATACTGGTGGCCGTTTGTGCTGCCCTCCTGCTCGCCGCGGCTACCTGGGGGCATCTCGTGCTGCGCTACCGGCGCGCCACAGCTCAGACTGGCCAATGATAGGATCCACCACACGCGGCCGGCGTGGAAAGGAGGATTGGTATCCACCGCAGCCAAAGTCGGCTGCGGTTGGTAGAAACCATGGAATCGCTATGCGAAAACTAGTAGTCTTTGTAATGTTATTCGGGCTGGTCTTGCTGTTGAGTGCAACCCCAGCCCTGGCACAAGATGGCACAGGCGGCGACAAAGTAGTCGTCGGCCAGAGCTACACCCTCGAGTCGGGCGAACGTCTCAATGGGGACCTGGCCGTGGTGGGCGGCAGTGTTGTCATCGAAGAGGATGCCACCGTGGCCGGTGACATGGCCGTGTTTGGTGGCTCGGTGGAGCTATCGGGCGCGGTTACCGGTAACATTGTGGCTTTCGGGGGGAGTGTCGAGCTGACCGGCACTGCCAACGTACGCGGAGACGTGGTGGTGCTGGGCGGCTCACTAAACCGTGCGCCCGGTGCAACCGTGGGCGGCGATGTGCGAGAAACCCGCCGTCCGTCTGAGTTTTTCCGTGGACCAACCTTCCCGTTCCTCATGCCACAAATTTCATCCGCGACACCCGCACGCTGGCTGGTGGACACGCTCACACGAACCCTGGGTGCCATTGGGTTGTCGCTGGTGCTGGCCACATTGGGTGTTTTGGTCGTCGTCCTTCTCCCGAAACAGACCGATCGCATCGCTGAGGTGCTGGTCGGTCAGCCAGCCCTGGCCCTGGCCGCAGGGGTGTTGACCTGGCTGGTGGTTATCGGATTGGTGGTCATCCTGGCGATTACGATTTGCCTGGCACCGGTTGCCCTGCTGATCTTTGTCATGGCTGCCCTCGCCTGGCTGCTCGGTTGGATCGCGGCTGGTTGGCTGGTCGGACAGCGCCTGCTCCGGGCATTCAACGTGAAAAACGCCAGCCCCCTGGTCGAGGCCATCGTGGGAATCGTGCTCATCACGCTGCTCTGGCAGGCCATTCCTTGTCTGGGCTGGCTCTTCTGGTTTGTGGTTTCGTCGCTGGGTCTGGGTTCCGTCGTCCTGGCGCTGTTTGGACGTCAGCCAGCGGGTGGTCATACCGGCGGCACCACCGTTGCCCTTCTGCCGACGACCCCCGCTGCGCCACCGAGCCCACCAGCGCCGGCGCCGCCCGCGGGTCCCTCGATGCCCTGGTATCAGGACATGCCCGCCGGGCTGAAAGACGATATGACCGCGGATTCAGAGCAGCCACCGGCCAATGACCCGCCGCTGCGCTAGACGCGGCCGTTGATCTGCGGTGGGTGAAGATTCGTGCATGGTGTACAAACCGGGCTTCTCATCGAAGCCCGGTTGTTTATGTTGTGAGCGTATGTTCGAGCACCCGGTCCATTGACGATCGTTCTCACTGCGCACCACCCGCCACCACAATGGACCGGGCGCTTCCTAATTACCGTTAACGAATAATCGCCTGATTTTTTCGCGCCGTCTATGGCACTGGGTGCACTTTAGTCAAACAGGCGCGTGATTTCATCGGTTGCGAAGGTGCGCAGTGGCTGCCACTCCCCATCATCACCCCGCTCCATGACTCCCTCGGCCGGTGTGACAACCGTGCCAAGACGAACGACCGGAATGTGTTCCCGCTGGCAGGCGGCCACGAGGCGCGCTTCGTCTTCTTCAGCCACAGCAACCAACAAGCCACCACTGGCAATCGTGCCAAGTGGGTCAAGCCCGTAGAAACTGCACAGCAAACGGCCTTCGTCAGGAATGGGAATGGTGTGCAAATCGACGCGTAATCCCACTCCTGCCGCGCGGGCAATTTCCCACAGACCAGTGACGACCCCGCCCTCGGTTGGGTCGTGCATGCTGTGCGGGTGCAGGGTTGCGCAGACGAGTCGTGCAGCCGCCACGATACTGATACCGGGTGTGTGTAGAAAACCCTGGGCGCGGCGAACCAGGTCTGCGTCGACACCACGCCGTAGCAAGTCCGCTTCTTTTTCGCGTGCGATCAGGGCAATCCCTTCGATCGGCACCGCGCGCAACAAATACACCGCATCACCGACCAGGGCGCCGGCCGTAGTCACCAGATCGGCCGGCCTGACTTCACCGAGCAGCGTCCCACAGATCATCGGTCGCTCCAGACCATGCGTCACTTCGGTGTGGCCGCCCGCCAGGGTGATACCAAGCTGCGCGCAGGCTGTGTGCAGTTGGGTAAAAACCTGCTCGGCCAGCGCTGGCGTGGTACGGCCAGCCGGCAGCAGAATGGTGGCCATGAACCAACGCGGCTGGGCACCCATCGTTGCGACATCATTGGCATTGACATGGACCGCATACCAGCCAATTTCGTCTGTCGCAAAGGTGATGGGATCGGTCTTGGCCACCAGGAAACTGCCATCCGGTGTGACAGCCTGTGCCCGGAAGTCGATGACCGCCGCGTCCTCACCGGCGCGCGGGCCAACGATCAACCGTGCATCGGACGAGCTGAACCGTCGCAAGAGATCGTCCAACAGTGCGGGTGGCAGTTTCCCGGTCGGGAGGATCATGCGTCAACAACCCCACTGGCCCCAGGCCGATGCAGCCGCCGCGATGTCAGCCGCATCGATGACGCCATTGGCCACCAGGTCGTAGACAGGCTGCCAGTTGGGGCTGCTGCTGGTCAGACCCCAGTGTGCGGCCACCAACTGCACGTCATTCACCGCAACGTCACAACTGCAATCGACGTCAGCCGCCAGGCAGGCGGCGTAATCGACCCGCAGACGGGCGGCATTCACCGGGTTGCCGTCATAGCTGACGGCATCGACGTAGCCGGTGTTGCTGGCATCATTGGCGAGCAGCAGTGCCAGGGCATTGCCAGACTGCCACCCCGCACGGTTAACCACTTCCTGGACCAAAGAGGCCAGGTTGGGAGATGGCAGCCAGCCGGTCGGCGTGGTGCTGCTGATCGTCCACGAGACAGATGCCTGCGTCGTTGGCACGGCCAGCGGTGGCTGGGTTTGGAAGTTGGGCACGTTGTCCTGAGCCGCGCCGCGCAGCGTGATGCCAAGTGGCTCGCTGCCGGCTTGATATGTGCGGTTGATCTCGAGGTTTGCATTGACGACCCGGACGTGGCCCGGAATCTGAACGTTGGTAAACCGGAACGCGCTGAGCAACTGGTTCCCGTTGGCCACACCACTGCGTACGGTGAGTGCGCTGAGGTCGTTAAAACCAGTGCTTACACGTTGGTGGGTGTCATCCAGTCCACTCGCCACCTGGCGTTGGACCGAAGACACGTTGGGTGTGGGGGTGGCTGTCGGTGTGGGCGTGGGTGTGGGCTGCACCATGGGAAAATTGCGGACGGTCGTTTGTCCAACGATGACCGAGACCTGTGCAGGGTTGGTACCTGGCAGCGAGACATAACCCGGAGGGCCGCTGACCTCCACCTCGTAGGTTTGCGGCAACAGATTGCGCGCCGCGTAACCACCATCGTCGCCGCTGGTCACGGTCGTCACCGGGTTGCCGTTGCTCAGGCGTATGCTGATGCTGGCACCCGCCAGACCGGGTTCGTCGCCCTCGCGCTGGCCATTGGCATTACGATCGTGAAAGACCGTGCCAGCCAGGTGACCGGTTCCGGGCTGTGGCGACGGCGTCGCGGTGGGAGTTGCAGTCGGCGTCGCCGTGTCTGTGGGCGTGGGTGTCGGCGTTGGACCCTGCGGTTCGCCGTAGGTCAGGATTTTGCCATCGTGGGTCACCGCCCAGCCGTGGGTGGCATCGACAAAGTCCACCTCCCAAACGAAGCTGGTAGCTGCAGGAAGGGTCTGGGCTGTCCACGTGGTGCCGCCGTTTGTGGTGTGGTAGACGCGGCCGCTGACGTCGTTGACGCCGCCGGCGACCCAACCTTGCTGGGCGTCGAGCATCTCGATGTCGTAGAAGTTGGTGTAGAACTTTTCATTCGTATTGACTCCCGCGGTGCGCGAAACCCATGATTGGCCGGCATCGGTGGTATAGTAAATCTCACCGTGGGCCGCTGACACCCAACCCGTGTTCGTATTCAAGAAACTGAGTCCCAGCAAATCGAACTGGGGTGCAAACCGCCGTGACCACGACGCGCCCGTGTTGGTGGAATAAGCCAACGAAGCCCCATTACCAGCGCCGTAGCAGGTCGAGCCAAAACATTGAAATTCCCAGATGACAACGTAACCGCCAGGCAAAAATTCAGTCCAGGTGACACCACCGTTGGTGGAGCGGAAGGAATGACCGTTGGTGCCGCCAGCCAGGGCCGTCGTGCTGTTGGCCCAGTATGCGGTATAGAGATAGCCACCGTAGCCATTGGCCATGCCACTGTTGGCCCAGATACCGCCACCGTCCGTCGTGCGAATGGCCTGTCCAGTCGTTCCTACACTCAGACAGTGCAGCTCGGAAAGGCAGTCGATACCGCCTTGCCAGCCGTTGACAAAGGCTGGCAGGTCGAGACGCAGCCAATTGGTGCCACCGTTGGTTGTTTTTAGGATGTAAGGATTGCCCTGGCCACCCCAATCCGGTCCACCCACGGCATAACCGACCTGGGTGTTCAACATCTTGAGCCCACGCAGGGTAATGCCTTCTGGGGCCTGGTATTGGACCGACCAGCCGGGGATGGCCGGTGCGACGACCGATGGGCCAATTGGCGAGAAGGCGGCGAGCGTGCTGCCAGTACTCAAGAGGACGAGCGTTACCAGCAATACTGCCGCGGTCAGGTATGCGCGATGCATGTGATGAATTTGCCTCCTACAACAAACATTGGCGCTCAGTTTGGGCGCCAATGTCAACTCGAACAGGGAGCGGATTCTACCACAGGATGATGCGATGTCCAAACCATTTGTCAACGCAGGCTGCGGTCCAATGGGTCCTCACCGCCCGCCGCGCGTCACTGCAACCATCGCGATCAGGCTGGCCCACGCCAACGTAATCGGCTTCAGCAGAAAGTCAAAGCCCTGGTTCAGCCGGTAACACACGGCGCGCAGGGCATGGACGACCGGGCGCATGATGCGCAGGGGGCGCCAACGGGCGTATGCCACCGCCAGCAGGAGGGTCAAGAGTGAGATACCAAACTTCAGCCAAATCCCAATCTCGACGCCAAAGATTTCGGCCGCGGCCGTCTCCAGGCCAATGTTCAGAATCAGCAAGAAGGCGGCGGGGACCAGCACCGGTTCGCGTTCGATGAGCACCGTAAACAGGGTGGCGGCAAAGCGCATGGTGATAATGCCGAGGGCCACGCCAATCATGATGACCCAAAACTCGGTGGACAACGACACGGCGGCCACCACGTTGTCGAGACTGAACGCCAGGTCCGCCAGCTCGACCGACAGCACTGTTGCCCAAAAGGCCTTCTGTGTCACGTCGCTCAGGGCATGTGCCGTCTGGTGGTCGACCGACCGGTCACCGGGGAGACGTCCCAAGTGGGCGACCGCGATCTTGATCAGGTAAATCGCCCCGACCAGGCGCAGCCATGGATTGGCCACGATCACCGTGGCAAACAATAACATCAACCCGCGCCCGATGTAGGCCCCGAGCAGACCAACTTTGAGCGCGGCCGCGCGTTGGTTGCCCAACAGTGGCTGCATGGTGCGACCAAAATGACGCCAGCCGCGCGGCCAGGGCACCGGCTGGTCAACGGGAAGGTGCGAAACCATGGCGCCAAGCACCGCTGCGTTATCGATGGATAGAATGCCTTCCAGAAATATCAGCTGTGCGATGATGAACAGAATCTCCAACGGCGTCACTGGCGTCTCAATCCTTTGCGACATTGTTTGCGGTCACAGCGCGCCCCAGCCAACTGGATCGAATTTCAGTATACTCCAAGATGGTGGATTCGACCAACACCCGGTGCCGGTGCCGGGGAGTTCTTCGGTCTTGTGATCATTGATAACCAGGCGTTTTCAACGACCAGGTTCCCTGCACCGGTACCAGGAACGCAGACGCAGTATCTTTGAC
>JAYRNS010000176.1:0-1502 GCA_041912075.1 Anaerolineae bacterium | reverse complement strand
CGAGATCACGATCACCAGCCTGGAGGACGTGATCTTGGCCCGCCAGGAGTCGGGGGTGCGGCACAAGCGCAGCCAGCACGCCCTGGGCAATCGAGCTTCGCTCACCGGCACCGTCGCCCAGGTCATCGATCAAATCGCCGACCTGCACGAGGCCGGCGTCCAGCAGTTGATCGTCAACATTCCCCACAACGACCCTGAAACGTTCGAGCTGCTAGCCACCGAAGTACTGCCGGCGTTTCGCTAAACCAAATCTCGAGGTTTGTTGCTTTTTCCACGCCGCATACGGAAATCAAAGGAATCTTTGTATCGTATGCGTTCTCTGCGGTCAACAAGCCGGCCGCCAACCAACAGACGAGAGGAAAATGCCATGCACGCCACCGACATCATCGCCCGCAAACGCGATGGGCACGAGCTGACCGAGGCTGAGCTGCAATTCTTCATCGAGGGCTACACCAGGGGCACGATCCCTGACTACCAGGCGGCCGCCTGGGCCATGGCGGTGATGTGGCGCAGCATGACGCCGCGCGAGACCGCCTGGCTGACCCGCGCAATGGCGTTTTCCGGCGATACGTTGGACATCCACGACGTCGCACCGTTCGTCATCGACAAACACTCTTCGGGTGGCGTCGGCGACAAAACCAGCCTCGTGGTGGGCCCCCTGGTCGCCAGTCTGGGTATTCCTGTGGGCAAGATGTCGGGCCGCGGTCTGGCCTTTTCCGGCGGCACGATCGACAAATTGGAATCGATTCCTGGCTGGCGCGCCAACCTGACCCTGGACGAATTCAAGGCGCAGCTGCGCAGCGTGGGCATGGTCATCGCCGGCCAGACCCAACAGCTGGCCCCGGCCGACGGCAAGCTGTACGCGCTGCGCGACGTGACGGGCACGGTGCCCTCGCTGCCGCTGATTGCCAGCTCGATCATGTCGAAAAAGATCGCCGCCGGTGCCGATGGTATCGTGCTCGATGTCAAAACCGGCAGTGGGGCTTTCATGAAGACAGAGGCCGAAGCTGAGGCCCTGGCCAGGCTCATGATCCAGATCGGCCAGGAGCTGGGCCGGCACATGGCCGCCGTGATCAGCGACATGAACCAACCCCTGGGGCGAGCCGTGGGAAATGCACTCGAAGTACGCGAAGCGATCGATACCCTGCACGGTCACGGCCCGGCTGACTTCACCGAGCTGGTTTTGACCGTGGCCGCCACCATGGTCGGTCTGTACGATGAGGCACACGGGCGCTCAGGTGGCGATGCGCACAGGCGCGTGGATCAGCAGCTCGAGTCGGGTGCGGCCTGGCAGAAGTTCCGCGCCTTCGTGACGGCACAGGGCGGCGATCTGCGCTGCATCGACGATCCGCAGCAGTTACCGCAGGCGCCAGTCGTGGCCCCGTGCCCGGCAACCACCAGCGGTTACGTCGCGGCGATCGATACAGAAGAAGTTGGTCTGACGGTCGTCGACCTGGGCGGCGGTCGCATCAAAAAGGGCGATCCGATCGACCCCAGCGTGG
>JAYRNS010000175.1:0-1704 GCA_041912075.1 Anaerolineae bacterium | reverse complement strand
TCTCCTTTTTTTATTGTATCGACGCGCCCAAGGGCCTGTGGTGTGTCTTTCGATCACAAACAGCGTCACGGCGGTCTGCATGACCTACAGGTTGGCGATCACAGCCCTGGTCACCTCGCTGGTGGTCGCGCGGCCGTTCAAGTCGGGGGTTCGAGGGCCGGTGACCAGCACCTGATCGACGGCGCCTTCGATGCGCTGCGCCGCTGCAGTTTCACCCAGTCCGCGCAGCAGCAGGGCAGCGGCGCGGATCGTGGCCAGTGGATTGGCAATCCCCTGGCCGGCGATATCTGGCGCAGAACCATGGACCGGTTCGGCCAGCACAAAGCTGTCACCCAGGTTGGCCGAAGCAGCCAGACCCAAACCACCGGTCAGACCAGCGGTCAGATCGCTGAGGATATCGCCATACAGGTTGGTCGTAAGGATGACGTCGAACCGACGCGCATCGCGTACCAGGTGGTAGGCCGTACTGTCTACAAGACTTTCTTCCACACGGAGTTCCGGAAAATCATCGGCGACCTCGAGCACGACCTCGCGAAAGAAACCATCGCTGACGCGCAGTACGTTGGCTTTGTGGACAATGGTCAAGTGCCGCCGGCGTTGGCGGGCCTGCTCGCAAGCTACGCGGGCGATGCGTGCGGTGGCACTGCGGGTAACGACGCGCTCGGCGATGGCCACGTCACCGTCTCGCCGTTCGCGACCTGCGTAGAGCCCTTCGGTGTTTTCGCGCACGATCAACAAATCGATGCCGTCCTGGCTGCCTGCAACGGGTGCACTGCGGCAGGGACGCAGGTTAGCGTACAGGTCGAGCCAGCGCCGCAGCTCGACGATTGGGCTGCGGTACCCGGGCACCGGCTGGGATGGGCTGGCGACGGCACCAAACAATGCACCGTCCACCTGCTGCAGCGCGTGCAAGGTCTCCTCTGGCAGCGCAGTCCCGGTCTCGGTGAAACAGGTCCAGCCCGCCGCCAGTTCCTGGAATACGATCGGTAACCCAGTGGCGGTGAGGACTGCGGCGGCCGCTGGGACGACCTCAAGACCGATGCCATCACCGGCAATCAACGCCAGCCGCCACGTTTGGGTCATGCCGCACCCCCCAGGGTGCGCAGCCGCGCCTGTAGGTATGGAATCAACCCACCGGCGGCGACAATACCATGCACCGAGGGTGACAGCGGTGGAAACTCAAAACTGCCCTGCGGACTGTGTATGACATGCTGCTCCAAATCGACTTCGATCATGTCACCGGGCTGCAGCACGGCCACGGCAGCCGCACACGTGATGGCTGGCAGTCCATTATTGACTGCGTTGCGGAAATAAATGCGCGCAAAGCTGGTGGCAATGACGGCACCCACACCGGCGTACTTCAAGGCGGTGGCGCCCTGTTCGCGGCTGCTGCCGCAGCCCCAATTGCGCCCGCCCACAACAACATCACCGGGCTGGACGGCGTGCGCAAAAGCGGGATCGAGGTCCTCGAGGGCATGGCTGGCAATCTGCTGCGGATCGGTCACGGTATAGGTGTATTTGCCGGGAAAGATGACATCGGTATTGACGTTATCGCCATACTTCCAGACCCGGCCCCGTATGATCGTCATCGATAGACTCCTTCAGTCCTTAACCCACGATTTTTGCTCTGCAAAAATCTGGGCCAGCACACCCGTGCCGGCAACCGCCGGCGCATTGACCGCACTGGTCTCCTTGCCGCGTGGC
>JAYRNS010000174.1:0-2786 GCA_041912075.1 Anaerolineae bacterium | reverse complement strand
TATCAGCCCAGACAAACGCCAACTTGTTGTCTCATGGCTGAACGTAGCAGGAGGTACAACCATGCAGAAGAAACTGACGATTACCATTGATGCGCAAGTGTATGATGGACTGCGCAGCATCATCGGACCTGGTCACATTAGTCATTTCATCGAAAACCTGGTACGTCCATACGTGGTGTTTCCGGATCTGGAGGCGGCTTATATGCGCATGTCCCAAGACGAGGCGCGCGAAGCCGAAGCGCTGGCATGGGCAGAATCCACAATAGGTGATGTAGCCGATGCAACGCGGTGACTGGTCAAAACCTTAACCCATCATCACGGCCAGCGGGGCCGGTGTGAAGGTTAAGAAAAAGATCAGCATGGCCAGCCAGCCCAGCAGCTTGCGGCGTCCATCGAGCACTGTCACTTCGTTGAGCGGGCTCGGGTGCTGCATGCCGGTGACGAAGACGATCAGAAACGCCCACATAAACCAGCCGTTCCAGGCGACGAACCCCAGCACGACCAGGACGGCCAGCACGACGTAACCAATCCAGCGCGACGTCTTGCCCAACAGCGCATAGATGATGTGCCCACCGTCCAGCTGACCCACAGGCAGCAGGTTGAAAGCTGTGATCAGCAGCCCAAACCAGGCCGCAAAGGCCACGGGATGCAGAAACACGTCCTGTCCATTGCCCGGCAGCCACTGGCCAAACACCAGGAATTTGATGGCGCCGTAGAGGAGGGAGTTACCTTCCTGGATACCGCCGCTGCTCAGGCGAATCGCGGTGACGTCCGAGAGGTTGAGCCCGATGAACAACAGCGGAATGGCCACGGCCAGCCCGGCCAACGGCCCTGCCACGGCCACATCGAACAACGCACGCCGGTCGGTGACGGGTGATTTCATCTTGATGAACGCGCCAAACGTCCCCACGCCAATCGGCACCGGGATGAAGTAGGGCAGGGTCACGTCGACCTTGTGCCGGCGGGCCAGGAAGTAGTGGCCAAACTCGTGTGCACCCAGGATCGCCAGCAGTGAGAGCGCAAAGGGTGCGCCCGTCAACAGCTCGGGCAGACTGGTGGGTATCGCACCCAGTTCGTTGACCGCGCCGGCCAACAGGGTGGTAAACACGGTGAGGACAAACAAAACGGCGTTGATCCAAACGCGTGAGCGTGTTGCCCGAAACAGACCGGGGATGACAAGCAGCACATCGTCGGTGCCTTCCTGGCGCAGCATGGGTGTGTAGGCGTAGCGCGCAAACCGGTCTTGCAGTTGGGGAAACGCCTCATCGGCGGGCAGCAGCAGGCGACCCACGTAACGAATGGGGTCATCCCGGTGGGTGGGATAGGTCACCTGGGCGACCGCAAACAGGCCATCGAGCGCGGTGCGCAGGCGCCACAGCTCATCCTCGGTTTCAGTTAGCGCTGGTAGCGATAGTGTCGAAGTCGTCATCATCATGCCTCGCTTGAGTTTCGCGCAGGGTCGCCAACATTTCGGGAATCACTGGTACAATCTGCAGCTCGCACCCCAATGGCTGCTCACATCCTGCACGTCGACGGTGTCGATCTCGCCGTCGAAATTCAGGTCATAGCGCGTGTCATAGCTGTCATCCCACCACTGCAACCCCCACCGTTCGACCATGCCCTGCACATCGCGCACGTCGACGTGGCCGCTGTCATCGAGATCCCAGGGCAGCACGCAGGCATGGTTGGTCAGCACACGCACGACACCAAAACCAAGCAGGTAGAGCCGTCCGTCAGGCCCGATTGAGAGGTCGGTTGGACACGAGACATCCTCCACAGGCATGGCCGTCCCCGGTGCCAGGGAATCGAATGCGGTCGTGGCAAACGGTGCGTGAAAGAGGGTGTTCGTCGTATTGGCACACCACAAAAGATGGTGCCGCCAGGCCGGGATGGTGTGGCTGTTGAACAGCTCGATACCGGCAATGCCGACCGGCAGTGGATACACGTAGATTGGCTCAGTGTACGGCGGGGGCAGGGATCGGCAGTCGTAGTAACTGGAGGCGCTGTGTGGCCAGCCATAATTGGCACCGCTTTGTACCAGGTTGACTTCATCGTTGCAGCCGGGTCCATTGTCGGTGGCGAAGAGAAAACCGGTGACGCTGTCGAACGTAAAATCGAACGGGTTGCGAAAACCGCACGCATACACCCGGTTATCGGGCGGTCCCACCGTGGCGAAGGTTTCGCAGGGCATGTTGCCGGGCGCGCCGCGTGCCGCATTGGGCTGTGACCGGAACGGCGGACGCACATTCAAACGCAGCACCTTGCCCTTGGGCGTGTGCCGCCCCTGGGCATTCCCCGCGTTGCAGCCGTAGTCGCCGATCGTGACGTACAGGTAACCACGTGCATCGAAGTGCAGGTTCCCCGCCACGTGCCAGGCACACGGGACATCTTCGGCGATACGAGGTACGTCGAGCAGAACAAAGCCATCGACCAGCTGACCGGCCAGCTCCCGGTAACGAACCACCCGGTTGCTGATGACGTCGTCGATGCGGGTGGTGTAGTAGATGTAGACGTAGGGTTCGGCGGGATACAATGGATCGAACGTGACCCCAATCAGCCCCTGTTCCCCATCGGTGAATACGAGGCCTGTCAGGTCCAGCCAGACGGACGCTTCACCGCCGCCCGGCGGCACACGGTACAGACGGCCTTCTTTCGTACTGACCGCCAGCCGGCCATCCGGTGCCCATGCCATCGCCGTCGGGTAACCGTCCTCATACGTCGCATACGAGTCGACCGTAACATCTGGTGGGAGTGATTCCGCGGCCGCCGGTGGACCGGCCAGCAGG
>JAYRNS010000173.1:0-4035 GCA_041912075.1 Anaerolineae bacterium | reverse complement strand
CTGCTGCCGCTCTCCTTCGACGTGGCGGTGGCGGTGCGTAATGCTGGCGGCAGCGTCGTCGTACAAACAACCCTGCCGGCCGAGTTGGCACAGGGTGCGACCCAGGCCAGCACACTGGCCCTCGGTAACCTGCCGGCGGGTGCCTACACGCTGGAGGCCCAGTCACCGTACGGCACTGCCAACGAGTCCTTCGTGGTGATGCCCGCTTTCGAAGCAACTCTGAGCGCCGCAGCGGGCAGCGCGGTGGACAACACCGTGCCGGTCGACGTGACCGTCACCAACACCGGTCTGCTCAGCCTCGATGGGCGGGTCGGTCTCGGCACGAGCTTCTTTGTCGCCAGTACCCCGATCGTGGCCCTGGCGCCTGGTCAAAGCACCGGGCTGACCATCCCGGTCGATGTGGATGGCGCGGCTGCTGGCAGCCACGCAACAACCATCGTACTGCATGGTCCAGATGGTGCCGAACTGGCCAGCACGAGCGTCACCCTCGACGTGCCGGCGGCGGATCTGGTGCTGACCGGCCTGCCAACCAACCTGACCCTGCCGGTGGGCGCCAACACCACACTGCGTTTTGCGGTTGCCAACCAGGGCACCGCGGCCGGTGAGGCGCGGCTGACCCTGTCGTTCAGCGACGTAGCCGAGGACGAGCAGGTCATCTGGTTGGCCGGCGGTGAGTCCGGTTTCGTCGACTTCACCTTCTACGTGCCCCCCGAACTGGAAGCCAAGACTTACGAGGCCGATTACACCTTCAACGGCGAGCCGGGCTCACTGCTGCTGACAGTCGAAGGGGTAGACATCGGCGTCGACGCGGCGCTTGACCGCAGCGGTTATCACGAAGGCGAAACGGCTCACCTGACGCTGCACATCAGCGAGCTGGCCAACCGCACCCCACCGCCGTTGTATGCCCGCGTGCGGTTCAACGACTTTGATTCGATCCAGCCCTTTACGCTCGATGCTCAAGGCACCGCCGACGTCAGCTTCGACGTGCCGGTGACGTTCGGTGGCGACCAGAAGGTGTTCTACGGTATCTACGACGTCGCCGCCGAACGCAGTATCCATCTCAACACGCTCTACCTGCCGCGGCTGCACGATGATGTCACGGTGCTGACCGACAAGCAGGTCTACCTGCCGGGCGAGACCGTGGTGGCGACCGTGCTGTCGGATATCTCGGGCCAGCTCGCAGTGACGGCGCCGGGATACAGTGGCAATGTGGCGCTGACCGGTGGGAACACCAGCTTCAGCTTTGTGCTGCCGGCGCCGATGGCCCGCGGCACCTACTTCATCGATTACACGGCGCAGGGCTGTGGCTGTACCAGCGAAGGGCAAGCGCGGCGTACACCCTTCGATGTCAAAGCACCAGAGGTGCGCATCACCGATGCGCGGCTGGATCAGGCGGCCTACCAACCCGGCGCAACCGTGCACCTGGACCTGACCGTGGCGTCCGACCAGGCGCTGACGGTGAATTTCATGACCTGGATTCGCCGTCCCGACAAGTCGCTGGTTCCTGGCCCGGTACAGACCGTCAACCTGCTGGCAGTGCCCAACAATCAGCTTTCGGCCGCGCTGGTGCTCGACACCGACCAGGCGGACCTGCACCGGGTGGTCTACCGGCTCGTCGATCCGGCTGACCCGCAGCTGGTGTATGCGCAGGGCGCGGACGGCTTCGATGTCGGCAGCGCCATCCTGGTCGATGTGCAGACCGACAAGACGAGCTACCGCACGAGTGACGAGCCCGTGGTGGTGACAGTGGAAACCTTCGCCCCAGAAAGCGCCACAGGACAGCTGCGGCTGGCTGTGGACGGTACTGTGGTGCACGATGCTGCGGTGACTTTGGCGGCTGGCTTCCACGAACTCACCGTCCCGCTGCCCGGTGGTTACGGGTTCGGCACCCACACCCTGCACGGCACGCTGACCCAGGGTGGCTTCCACAGCCAGCGGACGACCGGCTTCCGTTATGCGGTGGCGGGGGTCGATCTGGTGGCACCGCCGCCGCGCCTCGGAACGATCGTTGGGACGCAAGCCGAGGTGACCGTCGTGGTTGCCAACCGCGGCGCAGAGCCGGCGGGTGCCAGTGAAGCACGTCTGTACGACGGCGATCCAGCGAGCGGCGGTGTGCTGGTGGGTACGGTCACCGTGCCGGCCCTGGCGGGTGGCACGTCACACACCACGAGCGTCGCCTGGGACGTGGCAGGTCGCGCCGGCACACGGCAGCTGGTTGTGGTGGTGGATGCGACGAACGCCGTGGCCGAGACTAACGAAACCAACAACCAGGGACGGGCTACCGTGGAGGTGGGGGCGCTGGGGCACGATCTGGGTATCGATAAGGAGACCTACGATCGCAGCGAAGCGGTGATCATCACCGCAGACCTGGTCAATCTGCGCACCACGGTCCTCACGGGTCTGACCATCGAAACGACGGTCTACCGTCTCAACGGCACCCAGCGGGTTGGGACCTTGTGGACCGAGACCCTGCCGGTTACGGACCTGGTACCGGGTGCTGTAAGCACCGAAGGCACTGTCTGGCAGATTGCACCCGCCGTTGCCGAATTCGAGGCTGACTTCGAGGTGGCGCAGCAAGTGCGTGCCGGCGGTGACGTGCTATCCAGCCGCAGCGTGCAGGGACATGTCATGCCCGTGTTGGTGACCATCAACTTGCCCCACGGGTTTGGACACGAGGGCTGGTTCAGAACCATACCGGAGATCAGTCTGGAGTCGTCCCGGCCAGCCGATCTGTTCTACCGCTGGGACGATGGCCAGCCACAGCCCTACGTCGGGACCTTCGACGGTCTGGAGGGACCACACCGCCTACACGCCTATGCGCAACGCAACGGGGTTGCTGTGGGTCCTGAAGCCTATGCACGCGTGCCGGTTGACACTCGTCCACCGGTGACGCTGGCCAGCGTCGAGCCACCGGTACCGGATGGCCAAAACGGCTGGTACGTTGGTGAGGTCACCATCACCCTCAACGCCAGCGACGAGGGTATGGGCGTGTTGGACAGCGAGATCAGCACCGACGGTGCGACCTGGAACGACTATGCGGGTCCGGTGGGTGTACCGGGCGATGGCAATGAGGTCGTATCCTATCGGTCGACCGATCTCGCACTCAATGTCGAAACCCCCGGCACCCTGCCACTCAAGCGTGACGCCACCCCACCGGAACCACGACACGGTGGACCGTTCCAGGTCAACGAGGGCAGTACGATTCAGCTGGACGCCCGCGCTTCGGTGGATGCCACGTCGGGGCTGCAGCAGTCGGCGTGGGATATCGACGGGGATGGCTTCGACGATGGTGACCCCGCCACCTTCAGCCGGCAGGAAGGACCCGACCAGGCCACAGTGGCCTTGCAGCTCATCGACTATGCGGGCAACGTGCTGACGACCCAAACGACGGTCACGGTCAACAACCTGGCCCCGTCGGTCGAAGCGGGACCGGACCAGGTCACCAACACGAACACACCCGTGAACCTGGCGCCAGCAACCTTCGCCGATGCCGGTGTGCTCGATACCCACACGGCGATCGTGCACTGGGGCGATGGCCTGGATAGTGCCGGGGCGGTGGTCGAACAGAACGGCACCGGCACTGTGGCCGCCACCCACACCTACGCCGAAAGTGGTGTGTACTCGCTGGTGGTCGAAGTGTGCGACGACGATGGTGGCTGCAGTACCGACTACCTGACCGTGACAGTACGTACGGGCCCGCCGCCTGGACAGTGCGAACTCTACCCGATCGCGCTGCACACTGGCTCGTTGGCCAACATCGTGCCAGGCCAGGTAGTGACCAACATTCTTAACGGCCAGGGTCCCGGCCAGTTTGGCTGGCTGACCTGGACAGGTGACCAGGGCGTGCCATCCCTCGTGGCGAGCCTGACGCCGCCGGGCACGAGCCAACTGTATACCAACCCCAACAACCCCAACGACCATGCGGTGTCGATCGGCGACTGGGTGGGTGGGCGTCCCGGTGTGGCCAACAGCAGCGCAGTGCGCGCAGCCCTGGACCATCTCAAGACCCAGGACATCATCGTACCGGTGTGGGAT
>JAYRNS010000172.1:0-9287 GCA_041912075.1 Anaerolineae bacterium | reverse complement strand
GGGCAACGGATGACGGTGCCCCACCCTCCATTATATCCCCTACTCCCTACTCCCTACTCCCTACTCCCTACTCCCTACTCCCTACTCCCTACTCCCTACTCCCTACTCCCTACTCCCTACTCCCACCCCCACATGCTCCCGCAGCAAACCCTGTGCCCGCGCCACGATCTGGCCTGAAACGTCGGGTCCTGCCAGGTCAGCCAACGTGAGCGGTGGTGCAAACGAGATACGCGGTACCGGCTGAAACGTGCGCGGCAGCAGCAGCTGCTGCACAATTTGCAGTACCTCGGCCAGCTTGCGCTGCTGCCAGGGCTCACGCTGTACGCGAACCAGCGGGCTGTACGCCCAGTGACGGGCCATCACACCGCTGACGATGGCCAGGACCAGGCGCGTGCCAGGCACTGCGCGCAGCATGACCTCGGCGCTCGGATACCACTGCGCCAGCGCGTCCATCGCACCGGGCAGCACGTCCGGGTCGGGATCGACCAGCCCGCTGCCAGGCACGAGCAGGACGCCACCGCCCTTCAGGTGACGGATGCCCTCACGCAGGCTGCGCATCCGCCCGTAGGGCTCGTCTGTCACTTCGATGATGACGTCACGCACGTGCGGAAGCGCACGGAGAAGCGGCACACCGCTGCCAATGAGCTTGAAATCGTCGCGCGGCAAGCAGGCCGCGACCAGCGCCAGGTCGTAGGCACCGGGATGGTTGCACACGATGAGCAGTGGACCGTCGGCTGGCAGATTCACCAGCCCGCGCACCCGCATCCCTTTGACAAAGCGGGGCAGAATGTCCCACAGCGCCATCACGATGCCATGCTGCACTGCCTGAGTCTCGAAGCGTAACAACCAGCGCGCCAGAAACTGTGCCGGTAACCCGAGCAAGACCGCGATAAACGGCCGGTACCAGCCGTTGGGCCGCAACCCCAGCGCGGCCAACGCCTCATCGATGATGAATCCTCTCAGCTGTGACGCGGTCACTGTGCCCGGCGGTTGAAGCATAGTAACTAAACTTGGTAATGATTATCTCTCTGTTACTTTTCCGGTGCGCCGGCGTCGATCCACTCCTTTAGCTTGCTGAGCTCTTCATCGCTGAGCTGACCGGGGTGGGCGCCGCCGGCGATCTTGTTGACGATCAGGCTGTTGGCCGAGTCACCCGCCTGCACCACCGGGCCGGTCTGCGAACCCTTCTGCATGTCAGCGTAACTGGCCAGCGACAACCCACCCAGTGCACCGTGACAGGCAACACATTTGGACGCCAGGAGCGGTCCAACGTATCCGTCCCAGGTCAAGGCGGATGCCACGACCGGTACCGGGGTAGGTGTGGCCGGGATCGGAGTGGGCGTCAAAGGCACAAACACCGCAACCGTGGCTGCCGGCGGCAGCGTGGTGATGGCGGTCTGCTCGAAGGTCGTAAATGCGTAGACCCCAAACAGCAGCGCACCTGAAAGTACCAACGCCACGGGCAGGAACAGGATCCGGCGCCGGCGAATGGTCGCGGCATCCGGCGGCGGGCGCAGTGTACCGTCCTGGATCGCTGCCAGTTCCAGCGGGTGCTCATGCGCCATCTGTTCCTCGGTGAGCACACCGGTGAACATACTGCGGTTGAAGGTACGCACGTGCACGTGGTAGATGTGCCAGATGATCACGGCGAGCACCGCCAGCAGTGCTTCACCCCCGTGCGCCGCTTTGGCCGCTGGAATAGCCTGGCCCGGTAAAAAGCGCGCCGTGGCGATCGGGTTCCAGATCATGAAACCGGTGATGATCATAATGACCGTGCCCCACACCAGCGACCAATACTCGATCTTTTCCGTAAAGGTGTATCGTCCCATCTGTGGTGCAGTCTTGAAAATGCCCAGGTTGTACAACAGCGCCTGCCAGCCGTCGGTCGCATCGCGTATCCCGGGCAGCATCGAAGGATGGGCGCGCTTGACGTACAGCCGGTAGCTGAGCGCCACGACGTGAAATACGGCTTCGAGCATCAGCACAAGTGCCGCCGTACGATGGATGATCCGCGTCGTCTCGATGCCACCAAACAGCTGAATCATGGCATCGGCCGTCGGGTTGGCGGCAAATTTCTGGGGTAAGCCAGTTAACGCCAGCACGACGAAAGAAATCAACACAATGGCATGCTCGGCGCGCTGCGTGATGGTGAAACGAGTATAGACATTGCGCAGCGTGGTCATGGTGTCTCCTCCTGCGTCTCGTCAGTGTCTGACCGGCTGGCCAACGTTTCCTGTGCCGCGGAGGGTACCGCTGGTGGCGGCTCCGCTCCAGACGCGGCCGGTTGTGAATTCTGCTGCTTCATCTGGCGCCGCTTCTGCCAGAAGCGGCCGGCGTCGGTCACAACAAAGATCGCCATCGCACCGAGCACCAACGGAATAAAGAACTTGTAAAACACGTTGACGTAGTAGACGATGGGATAACGCTCGCGATCCGGGATGTAGTGACTCAACCAGGCGTCGGAGAAATTGGTCGTGGCGTCGGGATGGCACTTCTGGCAGGTCTTGAGCACATTTTCTTTGACCTGCAGACCCTTCTGCGGATCGTCGGCACGTTTGATGTCGTGCACACCATGACAATCGGTACAGACCGGTTTATTGGTGATTTGATCCGGCGACTGTTTCTCGAACAGGGTCACCGTCGTGCCGTGAAAATCGGCCAGATAGGTGTTCAGAACATCGGTCGAGATGCCGTACTTGTCCATGATGCTGGCGTCGGTGTGGCAGCCGGCGCACAGCTCCGGTGATTTCAGGCGAAACTCGGCGGTGCGCGGGTCGTCGATCTTGTGGACACCATGACAATCGATACACGTCGGCACGTCCGGGTTGCCCGTGACCAGCGCCTCACCGTGGACCGATTCTTTGTATTGGTCATAGATGGCACTGTGGCAGCGCGCACAGGTTTGGGGAATCTCAACGTGCGCGGCGGGCAAAGTCTCGTGCGTGACCGGATCGGTCAACCGTCCCTGCTCGTGTGGATTATGACAATCTGTGCAGACGGCTGCCTCTTTGTTTCCCGCCTGCAGCGCGGCGGCATGCGCACTGTCGTGAGTTAGCTCGTATTTGTCGGCGTGGCACGTCTGGCACAGCGTGTACATCTGCAGGCTGACGTCACGGCGGTCCTGTGCGGTGAGCGGTGCGTGCGGATATTCGGAGATGTTGGTGTGGCACTGCACGCACAGGTAACCGCCGCTGCCATGCACCGACTGCGCATACTTGGCCGCGTCGATCGCCACGTAATACGGTTCACCGCTCGGCAGCGTCACCACCTTGGCATCGGCGTGGCAGCCCAGGCAGTAATCGTTGGTTGGAGGAGGGACGGGGGTGGGTGTTTCTGCCGATCCCTCCTGGGCCAGGGCTGGCGTCACGGTCAACAAAAGGGTCACAGCAACCACCAGACCGAGGCCCACCCACAACCCGTGTCGGGGTCGGCCCGTTGTCTCGCTCATCACGGTCACACTCCTCTCGCGTCAAATTCTGTCGTCATCTATGTCCTGCGTCTGGCGAGGCAGACGCAGGTGGGGATTTTCCAATACTTCTATCATACCCATCGTCGCTATGATTCCCATCATACAGCGCGCACAAACAGAGCCCGGCTTGGCCGGGCTCTGTCCAGATGAATTCAAATGCCAGGGGTGATGCTACTGCGGTCGCTCGTGGTAACCCGTGGCTGCCGCAATCAACAGTTCGTCAGTCTTTGCCAGACCCGACCCTGGGGTGTGGCAGCTTCGACAGGCAAAATCGAGGCTGATCTGTGAGAGCGCAGTCTTGCCATCTTCGCTGAACTGGCCCACCTGTTGGGGGTCGATGGCCATCAGGTGTGTGCGGATATCGCCGGTAAATTTTGCCGCATCGCCCCAGGCCGACTTGACGATCCGCGGCATGTGGCAGGTCTCGCAGGCAATACCCAGCCCGGCGTGGATTTGCACTTTGGCGTTCTGAGCTTCCTGGAAGTGGCAGTTGGTACAGGTGGTGCGCGTCGTGGGTTGTTTGGCCTCGCGCAGCTGCACCACGCCAGTATGCGGGTCATGGCACACGACGCAGTCCAGAACAACGTGTTTGCTCTGGTACAGTTCTTCGTACTGCTCGTGGTGCTCGATGAAACCGTCTTTGGCATCGACCTGTTCGATATCCCCGCGGCGGTGACACTCGGCACACGCCGCGCCGCTGCGGTCCACCTTGAGCGCGACGCCGTAGGGATTGGCCACGTGCAGACTGCCCGGTCCATGGCACGCTTCACATTGAATCCCAGCGGCAGCCCAGGTACCCACAATGCCTTCCAGCCCGTCCTGATTGCCTTCCTTGCGGTAACCGGTCGTATGGCAAGCGCCACAGTCGTACTTGAGCTTGGGTGTGCCCGATTTGTAGGTGACCCACCCGGCATCCTGGTCCAGGAGCGGGTTGGCAAAGTTATACTGGTTCAGATACGTCGTATCGCTGATGGTCGCGCCGGGCTTATCGGTGATGATGTATCCATCCCGGTCCATAAAGCGCGCCTTCCAGTGATAACCGCCGATGACGTAGGAGATATCGTCCCACGTGTACCCTGCGGGCGGGTTGGGCACCTGTGTGAACGGGTAGCTCGGCGCCTTGCCGTCGACCACTTTGTTGAGCTTGAAGTTGTGACCCGATTTACTGAACGTGGCGTAGATGTCGGAGTGGCAGCCACCACACGTCTGTGAACCGACGTATTCGGCACCCGCACTGGCAGCCACAGCTTCGGCGGCCGGGCCGGGTGGGCCTTGTGGGCCAGCCGGCCCCTGCGGACCGGGAATACCCTGCCGGCCTGGCGGACCTGGCGGACCCTCCTGGCCAGCACATGCCGCCAGCATCAGGCTGGCCAACGACACAAGCAGCGCGATCAAAATGAACCGGCGAACCAACATTCACTTCCTCCTTCTGATGGTGGGCGCTGGCGATGGGGCTGAATAAGATGGTTGTGGCATCAGGATATAACAACTTTTGTCAAAACGCAAGTTGCTCGTCACGGCGATATTTGGCACAATCCGACGAAATCGTTATGATAGGCGCACCTGGATTGAAAGGAACCTGGCAGATGGCGAGAAGGGCACGGATGGCGTACGGACTGCTGATTTTGCTGGTGGTTTGCCTTGTGCCGGCCAGCCATGCCCAGGCACCTGTCACGCTCGAAAGTGCCCAGGTCGAGCTGTGGCCGGAATATGACAGGCCGGAGATGCTGGTGATACTCGCCGGCAGCCTGCCTGCCGCCACGCAGCTCCCGGCCACGCTGACCGTGCGTCTGCCACCCGCTGGTACCCTGCACGCGGCCGCCATGAAAGATGCCCAGGGCGAACTCGTCAATGCCACCTACTCCAGCGGCATGATCGACGGCAGTACGGTCGTGACCCTGACGCTGACTCAACCCAACTTCCATCTTGAATATTACGACGGTGGCCTGGTATCGGATGGCAGCCACCGCCGGTACACCTTTACCTGGCCCGCCGAATGGGCAACAGCCGCGGCGCGCGTGCGTGTCCAGGAACCGGCCGGCGCCAGCAATCTGACGGTGACACCGACTTTGAGTCCGGCCGGCAGCGGGGATTTTGGACTGGACTACCTGGCTGGTGACCTGGGTGCAATCGGTGCAGGCCAGGCAGTTCGCATCGATCTTTCCTATGACAAAATCTCACCGGCGTTGTCGTCTGAAACGGCTCCCACCACGTCCGGCCTCCCGGCCGCCGGCAGTTCGCTCCTGCCCGCACCGGTCGTCGTCGGGCGGGCGGTCCTGGTTGGCGCCGTAGTGCTTGGTATCTGGCTGTGGAACCGGCAGCGCCGGCCGGCTGGGGCAGCGGCCCGTCGCCGCGCGGCCGCCAAACCCAGCCGGGCACCCGCCAGCAACCCAGCCCGTACAGCCACCTCCAACCCGGCACCGCCCCGTACGACCAGCGCCAACCCGGCAGCGCCGGCGTCGCCCCGCCCAGACAGTTCCCCGCCCGCGGCGTCATTCAGTCCGGCCAGTACCGCACCACGCTTCTGCACGCAGTGCGGCCAACCGCTGCAGCCCGGTGACCGTTTCTGTCGTGTCTGCGGGACGGCGGTGCGATCGACGTAGACTCGGTCTGGCGTCTTGCTCGACGAGCAAGCAGCCGGTTTTCTGCACCCGCGTCAGGTCACTCTCCTTTACACTTTTTTGACACCTCACGACCACCTCTTTGCGCCTCTTTGACCCAGATCTGGCTATACTCCATGGTGCGCGCAGGACTGATGGGGTCATCCCTGGTTTGATGATAAACCAGGTCGTTGGCCACCACGCTGCGAACGTCAATGGAGTGTCGGAGCTGATATGATTATTGAACAAGAGAAATCGACTGTCCTGCGGTTGGATCACGCCCACCATCCGCCGCGTTCCTGGCGTACCTGGCTGTTGGGCCGTCCCTTGTCAACCGCGGATGCCCCCCACCAGACAATTGGCAAACGGGTTGGGCTGGCCGTCTTTGCCTCCGATGCACTTTCCTCCACGGCCTATGCCACCCAAGAAATTCTCGTCGTGCTGGCGGCCGCTGGTGCCGTTGCCTTTAGCCTGGCGTTCCCTATCGCGCTTGGCATCGTAGCCCTGCTGGCCGTGGTGACGATCTCGTACGAGCAGACGATCCATGCCTACCCTGGCGGTGGTGGCGCATACATCGTGGCGCGTGACAACCTGGGTGAGCTGCCGGCGCAGACGGCAGGAGCTGCCCTGCTCACAGACTACATCCTGACCGTAGCGGTATCGGTATCGTCGGGTGTGGCCCAAATCACGTCGGCCATTCCCGGCCTGTTTGCCTGGCGTGTAGAGATCGCGGTGGTGATCGTACTGCTCATCATGTTGATCAACCTGCGCGGTGTGAAAGAATCCGGCGCCACGTTCGCAGTGCCCACCTACTTCTTCCTGGTGTTGATGGTTGCGACCGTCGGTTTCGGGATGGTCCGTTATGTGACCGGGACACTAGGCACGGTACCTAACCCACCACCGATGATCGAAACCAGCACACTGCAAGCGATCGGCCTGTTCTTGATCCTCCACGCCTTTGCCAACGGGACCACGGCCCTCACCGGGGTCGAGGCAATCTCGAACGGCATCACCGCGTTTCGTGAGCCCAAGAGCCACAATGCCGGTATCACCCTGGTTTGGATGTCGTTCATTCTTGGGACGCTGTTTCTGAGCATTACCTTCCTCAGCGGGCAAATCGGTGCGGTTCCTTCCGAATCCGAAACGGTCATCTCCCAGCTCGTGCGTACCGTGTATGGGAACCAGGGTATTCTCTATCTGCTGACCATCGCATCAACGACCCTGATCCTGGTGATGGCAGCCAACACCTCGTTTGCTGATTTTCCGCGGCTGAGCGCGCTGCATGCGGGCGACGGCTTTTTGCCTCGCCAGCTGACTTTCAAGGGCAGCCGGCTTGTGTACTCGTACGGCATCCTGGCCCTGGCCGCAATCGCCTGTTTGCTCATCGTCGTCTTCCAGGC
Source organism: Anaerolineae bacterium (assembly GCA_041912075.1). GTDB lineage: Bacteria > Chloroflexota > Anaerolineae > SSC4 > Amarolineaceae > SSC4. Next base: position 1,818 of record JAYRNS010000172.1, on the reverse strand, counting down.
CAGCGTAACGGCCCTCATTCCGCTGTACGCCATTGGCGTGTTTCTGTCCTTCACCTTGTCGCAGGCCGGTATGGCGCGGCGTTGGTGGAAATCGGGTCACCTGGCGACGGGCCAGGTATTGAAAGAGCCGGGTTCTACCGTCACATACGACCCGCGCTGGCGCTTCAAGCTAGGTATCAACGGCATCGGTTGCGTCAGCACCGCCCTGGTGATGCTGATCTTTGCGATTACCAAGTTTCGCGAAGGGGCGTGGATTGTCATTGTGCTGGTCCCGATCCTTGTCAGCATTTTCTTTGCAATTCACCATCACTACAAGGACCTGGCAGCACGCCTGTCGTTGGACACCTATCTGCTGCCACCGCGGGTGCGCCGGCAGCGGGTCATCATGCCCATCAGCGGTGTGCATCGCGGCACGGTCTCTGCCCTGCGTTATGCGCGAACCCTCTCGGACGATGTCACAGCCGTTCACGTCTCGGTCGACCCGGTCGAATCGGAAAAAGTGCGGCGCAAGTGGGAGATGTGGGGCGAAGGGGTGCGGCTGGTTATTCTGGACTCGCCCTACCGGCTGCTGATGGAGCCGCTGCTCCAGTACATCGACATGCTCGACGATCAACGCCAGCCGCACGAAGTGATCACCGTGGTCGTGCCGGAGTTCGTGCCCAAGCGCCGCTGGCACCACCTGCTGCACACCCAGGCCGCCCTGACACTGCGCCTGGCGCTGCGCTCGCGACCAGGCATTGTCGTCATGGATGTGCCCTACCAGTTGGATCAGTAACGTTCGTACTGTCTCTTTGGCCAGCCCTTGACGTCACCGCCTGTACGGTCTATACTCCAGACAATGAGTACAGACCTGCACGCACACGGCAGTGATACATACCCGGTCAGGCACCTGCATCACCAGCCGACCCCTGGCCGGCTGGTGATCTTCCTGGGCTATGCACCCGGTGTGGGCAAGACTGCGACCATGTTGGAAGCCGCACAGCGCGAACAGCTGGCTTTGCGTGATGTGGTGCGTGACGAAAAGCCAGGTGTCAGTGCGATCTTGGCGGGAGATGGCGCACTGGCTGGTGCGCCGCTTCGCCCGGAAAACCTCGGCATCGAGGAGATGGACCTCGACGCGATCCTCTTACGCCGGCCACCACTTGTCCTGGTAGACAACCTGGCCCGCCAGAACCCGGCGGGCAGCCGGCATCCTCGGTGTTACCACGACGTAGAGGAGATCCTGGCCGCCGGCATCGACGTTTATACGACGCTCAATGTCGGCCAGCTCGAAAGCCTCAGCGACGTGGTGGCGGGGATTACGGGTGTGCCAGTTCCTGACACAGTTCCCGACCGTCTGCTCGACACGGCGGAAGAAGTGTTGATCGTCGACCTGGCGCCGGCAGAAGTGATTCGACGCTGGCAGATGGGTGCTGCCGGACCTCAAGAGCCGGCCGATAGCCCGCTGCGTCGCTTGTTCCGTATGGGCAATCTGATCGCGCTGCGCGAGCTGATGCTGCGCCGCGTGGCCGACCGCCTCGACGACCAGATGCGGGCCTACATGCAGACCCGTGCCATCCCTGGCCCCTGGCCGGCACACGAGCGCATCCTCGTATGTGTCAGCCCCAGCCCGTTGGGAGACCGCCTGGTACGTGCCGGCCGACGGCTGGCGGATCACCTTCAGGCAACCTGGTTCGTCGTGTTCGTGGAAACGCCGTCGCGCCGTCCGCTGCCGGCCGAGGCACGCGAGCGGGTGGCCCGCACCCTGACCCTGGCCGAAGAGCTGGGCGCCAAGGCACTGACGTTACCGGGCCGGTCAGTCAGCGAAGCAGTGCTGGC
>JAYRNS010000171.1:0-2938 GCA_041912075.1 Anaerolineae bacterium | reverse complement strand
GGATAGAGGTCGAACAACACGAAGACACGATCCAGGTCGTCATTGGGGATGATGGTGTGGGTTTCGATCCGGCCGTGGTCGCCAGCCAACCGGCGGGCAACCAGGGGTGGGGTCTGGAGAACATCGCCGAACGTGCGGCGCAGGTCGGCGGGTTGTCCATGATCCATTCTGCACCGGGTCAGGGAACACGCGTGGAAATCACCCTGCCGCTGCCGGCCGCCGCCGGCGAGCTGTCACCGGGTCATACCATGCGGGAGGACGTATGGCACCAATTCGGGTTCTGATCGCGGATGACATGGGACTGCACCGCGAGCTGCTGCGTCGTCTGCTCGAGCGTCAGGCTGACATCGCCGTCGTCGGCGAAGCCAGCTCCCCGGCGGAGGTGATGTTGCGCGTGGCCGACCTGAAGCCAGACGTGGTGTTGATGGATCTACGCATGCCACGTCACGATCCAACCGGCGGGATTCGGGCCACCCAGGAACTCACGGCCAGCCACCCGCAGGTGAAAGTCATTGCGTTGACCGAATCGGACGATGAAAAAGACGTGCAGGCGGCCACTCTCGCCGGCGCCCGCGGTTATGTGCTCAAGAACTCCAAAGCCGAACGCATCGCCGAGGCCATTCGCATTGTCCAGCGCGGCCAGGGCTGGCTGGACCCCGACGTGACCCAACACGTCCTGGGAGACTACCGCCGGGCGAGTCGTGAAGCCAACGAACGCACCGCGCTGACGACCATCGAGCAGCAGATTCTGCAGCGGGTCGCCAGCGGGTGTACGGCACGGGAGATTGGTGAAGAACTGTACCTGGCCGAAAAGACGGTCAAGAACCACCTGAGCAGCATCTACCGCAAGCTGGGGGTGCGCAACAGCAGCCAGGCGGTGGCGGAGGGGTACCGGCGCGGGCTGCTGCAGTGAGAGGTCTGAAAACGAGGGACGTTTTCCGCCACATTCAGGCCGTTCGTCCCACAGACAAGCGGCGCGATTTGCGGTATAATCCCGCCGTATTTGGTACCGTAGAGCTCACCACCGTATTGTGTAAGGACGATTGGCTATGACAACGGCAACGGTAAGGCTGGTGCGGCCGGTGACGTGGCGTGAACCACAACTAACTCCAGCGAACAAGACAGCGGCGTTCGATTCAGAGGCTGCCGAACTGGCACAGCTGGAGACCCTGTTGTTCGGACTGGCCGAAGTGCCTTTTGCACCCCTGGCCGGTCCGCTGCACGACGCCCTGGCGGCCACCGGGGATCGCGTCCGCGGACGCGTGGCCCTGGCCGTTGGGCGTGCCTGGCATGTCAAACCGGCCTACCGCTTAGCCCTCGCCGCTGCGCTGGAAACGCTCTACGTCGCCAGTCAGGTGCATGAGGTCTTGACACGCCGCGTCGCCTTGAATGGCAGCGCTGGAGCCCTGGTATTGATGGGTGACCACCTCTACGCACGGGCGGCCGCCTTTGCCGCCGAAGCCGAATCACCGGCTATCGTGACGCTCTTTGCCCGCACCCTGCAGCGGCTCAGCGAAAACGCTGTACGCCAGCTGCTGCGTGCCCCCGGCACGTTGACGGTGACGACCCACGCCCTGCTGTGTGCGGCGGCGGCCGAGGGAGCGGCCATGTTGGGACAGGCGGACCCCGAGGAGACCGAGGCGCTGCGGCAGGTGGGTTTGCTGATCGACCAAGCAACGGCCAGCCGCGCTGCCTTGGACCATGTCCAGCATCCGGCAGCGCGGCGTAACCTGATCGTGCTTATGGATAGTCTCTTATGACTCGCTAATCGTCAGCGTGGTGATACTGTCACCCTGGCGAATGGCGTTGACCACATCCATGCCTTTCGTCACCTTGCCGAAGACCGTGTGCCGGCCGTTGAGGTGTGGCTGCGGAGAGTGGGTGATGAAGAACTGGCTGCCGTTGGTGTTGGGTCCGGCGTTGGCCATCGACAGCATGCCGGTTTCGTGTTTGAGTGGGTTGTTCAGTAATTCGTCTTCGAAGCGGTAGCCAGGGCCACCACTGCCGGTACCGGTGGGATCACCCCCTTGGATGACGAAGTTGCTGATGACGCGGTGAAAACGAACACCGTCGTAAAAGCCGGCGCGCGCCAGAAAGACAAAGTTGTTCACCGTCTTCGGCGCATACTGCGGGTAAAGTTCCAGCTCGATCAGCCCTTTGTTGGTCTGCATCTCGGCCCGGTAGCTCAGCTTGGGGTCGATAGTCATGGCCGGGGGCTGGCTCCACTGCTTGGTCGACATCACAACGATCCTTTCATGTCAAGAGTCAGGATAGCATACCTGTCATTGTGCTTCTTGACAAATCTGCCGGCACGCCGCCAACTATAGCCGCGGGAGCTCGCGCAGGCGTGGCCCAGTGCCGCGCAGCAGTACGATCATCGGGACGCCGTTTTGCTGCCACCGGGTGATGGCGCCGTGCAGGATGTCGTAAGCCGTGGCCCACTGCTCAGGTGACTGGCTGGCGAACCGCGCAACATCGTCGAACAACAAGACGTAACCGCGCGCGGGTGCCCAGGCCAGGTCGTTGATCGACTCCTCGAAAGCATCCCAGTTCTGGCCAAAATAGGCCGGAAAATGCATCGCCCTGGCACTGGCCTGCAAGAAGCTGGCCTTATCCTCGATGTGCGCGCCTTGCAGATGAAACAGACGCCAGCCGGCCGCCTCCAACTGGCGCGCCAGGTTGCCGGGTTGGGCACGTGAGGAAAACCGGTAGAAGCCCGGCGTTACGTTGCCGGCCACGATAGACGCAAGCTTGTTGTTCATGGTGCAATTCGTCTGAAGCTGACGTAGTGATCGTCGGTGTAGTACATCTCCCCGTTTTCTCCCGTCACAATGCGCCGTGCCCCGCGGTCCGATTCACCCGGCGTTTCCACCGTGTACTCGTGATAGTAACCCTGTGGCTGGCGCGGTAAGAGCCGTTCGCGGTTCTGAAACACGGC
>JAYRNS010000170.1:0-1531 GCA_041912075.1 Anaerolineae bacterium | reverse complement strand
TGTGGCCCACCATCACAAGAAGTACTGCGCCGATCAGGACCCCGGTCCACACCAACATCTTCTTGTAGGGCAGTCGCGACTGGAACTTGAAGGTGACCAAACCGACCGCGAGCACGCCCACAATACCCACCAACACGCCTTGCACCACCGTCCACAGCCCGCTTTCCAGCACCAGCGCCTGTACAAAGAGCACGGTCTCGAAGCCTTCTCGGTAGACACTCGAGAAGCCCAACAGCACAAACCCCATCATCTGGCCGGCAGCCACGCCGCCCATCAACGCCTTCTTTCGTGCGTGAAAGCCGGCGAGATGGTCGGTCCAATAGACCTGGTGAAAGAACCAGTTGGTGATCAGCAGCAGCACACCGATCGCAATCAGCGAGACGACCGCCTCCAGGCGTTCGCCGTAGCGGCTGAAGGTTGTCAGTACCTGCTGGGCGATCCACCATGTGGCGACGGTTGCCAGCAGCGCCAATACGACACCCGCCACCATCGGCCGGCGGTACACCCGTTTGGCCCCGACCATGCTGGCCATCAACACGGCCAGAATGACCACAGCCTCCAGCCCTTCACGGAAGACAATAATCGCTGCGTTGGTCGCCACAGCCAGCGGTGCACTGTCACCGCCAATAGCTTCCTGGGCGGCAGCCAGCTGCTCGTCCAGAGCCTGACGGGTCGCAATGATCTCGGCCCGGCTAGCTTGCCGGCTGATCAGATAGGCCAGACCAGGGTTGATGCCCTGGCCATACCAGAACAATTCCTCGATCGGCGTCACATATTGGGGTGCAAATGCCACCAACCGTGCCTCAGGCCCACTCTCCAGGATCGCATAGGCCTCGAGGCGAGCCGATTCGGCCTGGTCATACGCGCCGGCCGCCACCGCGGCCTGCATCTGATCCAACGCGGTGGCGATGACGTCGAAATCGGCGTTGGTATCGTGACGCTGCCATGCGGCCGGCATGGTGGACTTGAGAAGGTCCGTCAGTTCATCGGTTTGCCGGCGCACCTCACCTGGATCGACGACGGACTGGCCAGCTACGGCGGCCGCCAGGTGATCTTCAAGCGTGGCGAAGCGGGCGGCGGCATCGGCGGCCGCCGTTGGATTGGCTTTGTCCAGCAGGGTTCGCAGATCGGCGAAAGCGGCCGCTGCACCGTCAGCAAATGTGATAGCCTCGCGCATCTCGAGATCGCTGGCCACCTGACCGTTGCGCACACCCCGGCTGTATTCGACGGCCACCAGGTTCAAAAAGCGCAGCATCTGGCCGGCACGGCGCGTCTGTTCGGCCGGCCTGAGCGGTGCGGCCCGGAAACCCTGCAGCACGGCACGCGCCCCGGCCAACCTGTCGGCCAGCGGTTCACCGGCCACCGCGGCGGCGCGCAGGGCGGCAAAAGCCTGCTGTGCGGTGGCCATGTCTGCGGGACCACGCTGTTCGGCGAAGGACGGGGTCAGGATGGCGAAATAGCCGGCGGCGAGGGCGGCCGCTTCAGCCGTACGCGCAGCAAATCCCTGGGTCTGCGCGGTGACCGCATCGTC
>JAYRNS010000169.1:0-4558 GCA_041912075.1 Anaerolineae bacterium | reverse complement strand
TCAACGCAGCCGGCGAACGTCCGCTGCTGGTCGATTCACACTGCCACCTCAACTGGCACGCCTTCGATGAGGACCGCGAGATCGTGGTACAGCGGGCCCTCGATGCAGGGGTCGCGCGTATCGTCACCATCGGGGTCGATCTGCCGACCAGCCGGCAGGGGATTGCCCTGGCCGAAACGTACGACGCCGTCTTTGCCGCGGTGGGCATCCACCCCAACGACCTGGGCGAGGGGATCACACCGGAGGAACTGAGTGAACTGCGCACGCTGGCCGCGCACCCGAAGGTTGTGGCTGTTGGGGAAATTGGTCTGGACTACCACTGGCAGCGGGTGCCACACCCCGTCCAGCAGGCGGCGTTCGAGGCGCAGCTCGATCTGGCGGCGACGACGGGCCGTCCGGTGATCATTCACAACCGCGAGGCGCATGCCGACGTCATGGCGACGCTGGCGGCATGGCTGGCGGCACCGGCCACGCAGCAGTCGCCGCTGGCGGCGCGGCCGTTCTGGGGGGTGCTGCACAGTTTTTCGGGCGACCTCGCGATGGCTGAGAAAGTCGTCGATTGGGGCTTCCTGCTCTCGTTTGCCGGACCGATCACGTTCACCAACGCCCGCAGCCTGCAGCGGTTGGTGACGCAGCTCCCGCTGAACCGTCTCATGATCGAAACCGATGCGCCCTACCTGACGCCGCATCCGTACCGGGGGCAGCGCAACGAGCCGGCGCATGTCACCCTGGTGGCCGAAGCATTGGCGCGGCTGCATGGACGGCCGTTGGACGCCGTCGCCACACATACGACGGAGACAGCCGTACAGTTTTTCGGGTGGTGATGCCACCTGTGAGAGGATTACTTTTGGCAACGTCAGACCAACCACAAGTGCTGACCCTGGTCGCCGGTGACCTGGCCCGGGTCGAGGCCAAGATGCGTGCTGCCGAAGACGGGATGCTGCCCGCGCTGGCCGAGGCGTTTTTGTCGCTCATCACCAGCGGCGGCAAACGACTGCGCCCGGCTTTGGCCTTGATGGCGGCCCGCTTCTTTCCGCATGGGCACGAACAGGCCATTGCCCTGGCTGCCGCCGTCGAGACGCTGCACACCGCCACCCTGGTGCACGACGACGTCATCGACAACGCCCTGATCCGCCGCGGCAGCCCGACGTTGAACGCCATCTGGACGAGCGGCGCCACCGTGCTGGCGGGGGACTATCTGTTTGCCCGCGCCGCCGGTTTTGCCGCCGAGACTGGCCACATCGGGGTAATCAAACTGTTTGCACGGACGCTGGGTGTCATTTGTGAGGGTGAGCTGCGCCAGTTATCGGCCCTGCGTCGTTGGGACCAGCCGCGCGACGCCTATTACGAGCGCATCTACGCCAAGACGGCGTCACTGTTTGCCGCGGCCACGGAAGGGGGTGCGCTGCTTGGCACCAGCGATGCCGCGGTGGTGGGTGCGCTGCGCGACTACGGGCATTACCTGGGTATGGCCTTTCAGATCATCGACGACATCCTCGATTTCACCAGCACCGAAGCCGTGCTTGGCAAACCGGCCGGCAGTGACCTGCGCCAGGGTACGCTGACGCTGCCGGTATTCTATTTTATGCACGACCTGCTGCAGCCTGAAATCGTGCAGCGCCAGCTGGAGGAGGCGTGGCGGGCCAATGGTGCGGTGATGTCGGCCCTGGTCACTCAGATCGCCCAGTCGCCGGCCATCCATCTCGCACATGCTGAAGCAGCGTCCTTTGTCGAACGGGCCAAGGCCGCGTTGGGGCCGCTGCCCGACGACGAGAACCGGGCTGCACTCGTCGAGCTGGCCGACTTGACGCTGGTTCGTCACCGCTGACCCGATGTGTCTGCCGTGGATGTCGATCTCTCGATCCTGATCGTCTCGTGGAATGTAGCGCCGCTGCTGCGGGGCTGTCTGCAGTCGATTGCCCAGCAGTCCGCATCGACCGACCAGCCAGCGGTTCGCCGGCTCACGACGCCGCCAGCGGCGGGTGCGACCTTTGAAGTGATTGTTGTCGACAATGCATCAGCCGATAACACCGTAACGATCGTAGCCGCTGAGTTCCCCTGGGTGCACATGCTGGCCAACCGGGAGAATTTGGGTTTCACCCGGGCCAACAACCAGGCGTATGCCGCCAGCCGTGGTACGGCGGCATTGTTTCTCAACCCGGACACCGAAGTGGTGCCAGGTGCCCTGGCGACCCTTCTGGCCTACCTGCGCGACCATCCCGATGCCGGCGTTGTGGGTCCGCGTCTGCGCTTTCCGGATGGTTCCATCCAGTCCTCACGCCGTCGTTTTCCCACCCTGGGCACCGCGCTGTTTGAAAGCACCTTGTTGGAGCAGTGGTGGCCACACAACCCCCTCGCACGCGCCTACCGTCTTGAGAACGTGCCGGATGACCATGTCCAAGACGTCGATTGGCTGGTTGGGGCGTGTCTGCTTGTGCCCCGGCGGGTGCTGGGGCAGGTGGGCACTTGGGACGAACGGTTCTTCATGTATTCCGAGGAGCTCGATCTGTGCCGGCGTATCCGTACCGCCGGCTGGCGGGTGGTCTTCGTCCCCCAGGCCGAGGTGATCCACTACGAGGGCAAATCAAGCGAGCAGGTGGTGGCGGCACGGCACGTGCGTTTTCAGACCAGCAAAGTACGCTATTTTGCCAAATATCACGGACGCGTGGCCTCCGAGGGTCTGCGGCTGTTTTTGCTGGGCACGTACGTCTGGCAGCTGATCGAAGAGGGGGTCAAGTGGCTGCTGGGACACAAACGTCCGCTGCGCGCCAGCCGGGTGCGTGCCTACTGGATCGTGCTGCGCAGCGGGCTGCGGCCGCAGGCAAGCTGAGGGCCGTATGCGGATCTTGATTGTGACGGGGGAGTTCCCCCCGATGCAGGGCGGTGTCGGTGATTACACCGACCGTCTGGCGCACGCCCTGGCCGCCCAGCAGGTCGAAGTGCATGTGCTGACCGGGACCAGCGCCGGTGCGCTTGCGGCGGCAGCCGCTACACCCTTCACCCGGCATCACGTGCCAGGTTGGAGATACGGGTCCTGGCAGGTGGTGCAGCGGGTGAGTGAACAGGTGCAGCCGGATGTGCTGCTGATTCAGTACCAATCGGCGGCGTATGGCCTGCACCCTGCGATCAACCTGCTGCCCGATTACCTGCGTCTACGTTGGGGCAGGCGGCGGCCGCTGCTCGTGACCACGTTTCACGACCTGCTCTTTCCTTATATTTTCCCCAAGGCCGGCCCGCTGCGTTTGGCGGTGGTGCGCCGTCTGGCACGCCGCAGTGACATTGCCATTGCGACCAACGTCGAGGACCTTGATCGGCTGCAGACCTGGGGGCTGCCGCTGGTCGAAGCAGCCCGGGGCAGGGTGCCGCGCCCTGGGGCCTGTTTCATCCCAATTGGCAGCAACATCGCCGTGCGGCCGCCGGCCGGTTACGACCGCCGCGCCGCGCGTGCACAATGGGGCCTGGGTGACGATGATTGGCTGCTGTGTTATTTTGGCTTCCTCCACGCCAGCAAAGGCGGGGAGGTGTTGGTACGTACCCTGGCTGAGCTGGTGCGGCGCGGCCATCCGGCGCATTTGCTGATGATCGGCGGGCAGGTGGGCAGCAGTGATCCGACGATCGCGGTTTACCTGGCACGTATTCGCCAGCTCATCACAGAACTGGGGTTGGATACGCGCGTGCACTGGACCGGGTTCGCAGCGCCGGACGCGGTGTCGGCAAACTTGCTGGCGGCGGACGTGGCCGTGCTGCCCTACCTGGATGGCGCGGGACGCAGCCGGGGCAGTTTGATGGCGGTGCTGGCTCACGGACTGCCCACGGTGACGACACAGCCGCGGCGTGCCCTGCCGTCTTTTGTGGATAGAGAGAACGTTGTGTTTGTGCCGGCAGGCGATGTGGCCGCGGTGGTCGATGCTACTGTGCGCATCCAGCGTGATCCGGGTCTGCGCCAGCGTCTACAGGTTGGGGCACGCGCGTTGCACGACGCCTACAACTGGCCCGCCATCGCCGCCCAGCACATCGCCTTGTTTCAGGCGTACGGATATCCCGCGACGTAGACGTAGTAGCCGTAGGTCACAGCTCCTGCTGTGACAGGATGCCTCGTCCACGTCCTCCGCCGTGCCGGCGAGACACCGTCGCCGCACCGGGTCATCGGAAGACGGTCGCCAGTCAGGAAACCGTAGGTCACAGCTCCTGCTGTGACAGGACGCCTCGTCCACGTCCTCCGCCGTGCCGGCGAGACACCGTCGCCGCACCGGGTCATCGGAAGACGGTCGCCAGTCGGGAAACCGTAGGTCACAGCTCCTGCTGTGACGGGATGCATCGTCCACGGCCTCCGCCGTCCCGGCGAGACACCGACGCCGCACCGGGTCATCGGGAGACGGTCGCCGGGCGGGAAGCCGTATGGGAACGCCGAGGTCGTAATCGAGGCGTTTACGCGATTCGCGAATGGCGAATCCCTGAAGGCGATCGCGAGCGACTTCAACCGGCGGGACATCCCGAGCCCGGGCGCGAACTGGAAGCCTCGCAGCGGCGCCCGTGGCCGCTGGTTGGTCTCGACCTT
>JAYRNS010000168.1:0-5123 GCA_041912075.1 Anaerolineae bacterium | reverse complement strand
GTTCCTCAAGGGTGAGGCCGGCTTCCACCGCCGCGGCGGTCAGCGCCCCAGCGGCGAGCGCACCCAGCAGCTGGCAGTCGTGGCCGTGGAGGTGTGGGATGGTTCTGGCACCGGGATTCTGGGTCGGATGCTGGAGGCACGCGGCCAAAAAGCCATATCGGGCCGCGACGTCGCCCGTGACGAGCCGCCGCCTGCGCCTGAGATCGTGCGCAGCTATCAATTCGCCGGCCAGCGCCACGCCACCGACCCGCGCACCAAAGTCAGACACAACGACCTCGACGCCGTGCTGGACGGCGACCTCGACGATTTCATCCTGGCCCACCTGCGCCAGATCGAGCCGGCGACGGCATGGGGGGAGCGCTAAGTCTCTTGCCGCGCCCCGCGCCCGCCTCGATCCGGCCAACCCGGCGACGACCCGGCCAGCGCCCGCTGGCGACTCATCGTCAACGTGCCCGCCCGGCAGCTGCTGCAATGGCAGGCGCACTGCTATGATCAATGAACGCCAGCTGCGCCATATCGCCCGCCGCAGGTTTGACTTGTTCACGTCTTCTGAGTCAAGCCTTCAAACAGGACCTGAAGGATCGCATCAGGCCGTGCTGGTCTATCCAGTCGCGCCAGGCATACCACTCAACGAAACCAAGGGCGGCATCCACCTGCGCAGCCTCGTCTTCGCCCTCAGCGATAACCTGGAAGCCGCTGGACAAGCGCTCCTCGACGCCCTGCTCTTGAACCACCCACCTCACCCCTCATCGAGTTTCGCCAAACCCTAACAAAACACAACATTTTTGCCCACCCACACCCCCTTCGCACCCTTCGCATTCTTCGCGTTTCGCGTCCTTCGCCCTCCTTCGCCCCTTCGTGCTCCAAACTCCTACCCCTTCGTGCTCCAAATCCCCTCCCCCCTCATTCAATTCAAAAAGGAATATTAATTACAGAATAAACTAATTATATTAGTATAATCTCTAACAAGATTAGAAAACAAGGAGAACCACATGACCACCCAATTCCTGACCCGGCCCGCCGGCACGATTGCCTACGACGACACCGGCCACGGCCCCCTCGTGCTCTGCGCTCCTTCCATGGGCGATGTGCGCGGCGAATACCGTTTCCTGGCCCCCCAGCTCACCGCCGCCGGCTACCGCGTCGTCACCACCGACCTGCGCGGCCTCGGCGAAAGCAGCACTGGTTGGTCCGACTATTCGGTCACCGGCGTCGGCCAGGACCTCGTCGCCCTCATCGAGACTCTCAACGCCGGCCCGGCCACGATCATCGGTTGCTCGATGGCCGCCGGTGCCGCGGTCTATGCCGCCGCCGAAGCCCCAGACCGGGTCAACGGCCTGGTGCTGATCGGCCCCTTTGTACGCGGCACGACCTCCACCGCCAACCGGCTGCTGTTTTCCACCCTCTTCGCCCGCCCCTGGGGCGTCTCCGCCTGGCTGCGTTATTACGCCTCACTCTACCCAACCCGCAAGCCAGCCGACTTCACCGCGTACACCGCCGCCCTGCACACCAACCTGGCCGAACCGGGCCGCCTGGCCGTGCTGCACCAGATGCTGTTTGCTCCCAAAACCGCTTCTGAAGAACGCCTACCGCGCGTGACCGCCCCCGCCCTCGTGCTCATGGGCAGCAAGGACCCCGACTTCAAAAGCCCCGAAACAGAAGCCCAGTGGGTGGCCGACCAGCTGCACGGCCAACGCGTCATGGTCCCCGACGCCGGCCATTACCCGCACGCCGAAATGCCCGACCTGGTGGGACCCCAGGTGCTCTCGTTCCTGGCGACAGCCCAGCCGGCACCGGAGCAGCGCCATGTCGCCTAAAGCCGGCCTCGACAAAGCCACGGTGGTGCAGGCCGCGGCCGACCTGGTCAACGCCGAAGGGGTTGATGCCCTCACCCTGGGCCGGCTGTCCGCACGCCTTGGTGTGCAGCCGCCATCCCTCTACAACTACGTCAATGGCCTGCCCGGTCTCTACCGCGAGCTGAGCCTGCTCAACGCCCGCCAGCTGGGCGAGCGCCTCAGCCACGCCGCCATCGGCAAAGCCGGCCCCGACGCCGTGCTCGCCGTCGCCCAGGCCTACCGCGCCTACATCAAGCAGTCCCCGGGTCTCTACCTGGCCAGCCTGCGCACGTCCGGCAGCCAGACCCCCGCCGATCCCGCACTGCAGGCCGCCGAAGACCGCGTCGTCCAGGTTGCCCTGGCCGTGGTCGCCGCCTTCGATCTCTACGGCGATGACGCCCTCCACGCCGTGCGTGCCCTGCGCAGCGTCGTCCATGGCTTTGCCACCCTCGAGGTCGCCGGCGGTTTCGGTCTGCCGCTCGACTGCGACGAAAGCTTCAAACGGCTGATCGCGATGCTCATCACAGGTCTGCAAACCACATAAATACACAGGGCACACAGAAGAATTTTCTGTGTGCCCTGTGTGTTCTTTGCGGTTAATACGCCTACCCAAACAACGATGCCTCGAACAGCCGCCTCACAGCCGTTGTTCGGACAGGCCCCTCTGGCCTATCTTCAATAGGCCAGACAGGTTTAGTGCACAGCCAGGTTGCCCCCACCGAGCAGTGTCTCGATGGTCTGCCCACCGGTCCACTCCGATGAGAACAGCAGCGTATTGCGGTCCCACAGCGTAATGCCCATCGTGTCGTTCGCCCCAGGCTCACCCTTGTCTGTCAGCTTGATCTGCAAACTCAGGTTGCCACCGAGCGAAATCGGCGCACGCGGGTTCGTCACGTCCGTCAGGTTCGCCTTCGACCGGAAGTCGGCCAGCCCGTAACAACTCGCGCTCGGCGGACCACTGCACACCGCCCCACCCGGTGTCTTGAAGGCAATCCCCAACGAATCGATCGCCGTGCTCTTGATCTGGTAGGTCCGGCCATCCTTGCGGAAAAGAATGTTAGCGTGACCCTGGAAGTTGCGCGCATTCTTGACCCTGACGTTGAACCCGAAGTTGGTCCGCGACCCGCTGTCGGCTGCATACGTGCCACCCGAGGTGCCGATCGTCAGATAACCACCACCGGTCACAAAGCTGCCGTTCGGCTGGGCGACCTCGACGACCGCCGAGGTGCTGCCGACGTAGTAGTTGTTGACATATACGTCGATCTGGTGCGCATCAAGACCCAGCACGACCGTGCAGCTCGCCGTCCCCACGGTGGTACTGCCGTTGATCAACGCCACCGCCAGCGGTCCACACAACGTCGCCGCACCCTCCTTGAAGGTCACGGTCGCATTGCGGACGTCACCCGGTTCGCTGTCGTTGAAGGCTGCCACCATCGAGCTGTCCAGCACCATCGCCCGCAGCAGTACGTTGGCCGTCGAGCCGTTGGCCGCGGTGAATGCCAGCATGTCGCCGTTGTAGATGACCGCGGCGTCTTCTTGCGTCACCACAATCGTAAACGACGTCGATCCCGTACCGCCGGTCTCGTCCGTGACCGTGACGGTGACCGGGTAAGAACCCGGGGCCGCCGTCGTCGCGCCGGCCACCATCCACGTGCGCGTGCCGGGCAGCGTGTCATCGTCGCTGGTGGACGTGATCGACAGAGACATGCCCGCCGGCAGCCCGACCGCCACCGCTGTCAGATCGCTGCCCTTCGAATCGGGATCGGTTGCCGTGACGGTCACGTCAGGTGAAAGCGAGTCGCTGTACTGCACCGACTGGCTGCCACCGCCCAGGGAGTTCGTCACCACCGGCACGGCCTGCAGCGCAAAGTCCGCATTCGACAGGTCGAAGAAGATGTTGTCGACCGCTTCCACCTTGATACGGGCCTTGATCGTACCAACGTTTGGCAGTGTCACCGACTCTGACCCGTCGTTCGCCGTGCTCGCCGCCAGTACGTAGGGGTAGGTGTAACCGCCGTCGACCGACAACGAGATCTTGACATCGGCCGTGCTGACCGGCGCACTCGCCGTGTTGGCCGGGTCCCAGGTCACTGTCTGGGTCGAGCCGCCCTTCCAAACCACCGCCGTGTTAGGGGAGGTCACCAGGAAGGGACCGGCGGTGTTGGCCAGCAGCAGGGTCGTGTCGGCCGCATTGGCACCACCATTGCCGTCACGCGCGGTAAAGCGGAAGTGCAGCGAGAGCGGGCTGTTATTGCCGGTAAAGCCGACATAGTCCGTAGTCGGTAGGAATTCGGCATAACATTCGGTGGTATTCTGCGCCACCGGCTGCGCGATCGGTCCGGTTGGACAGGCACCCGTATCGGCGTTGGTGTTGTTATCCAGGATCTGCTGCAAATCGGGGAAGACCCGGGTCGGGTCGGTGGTCAGGTGGTTCTGGCCGGGCGAGTTGTACTGCAGCGCACTGGCCAGGTCGATCTGCCCCGATTTCGGGAACATGGCAAACAGCGGACCATTCGTCTTGGTGTTGATCAGCAGCGAGGTGCCGGCCGTGCCACCACGATCGTTCTGCTCCCAACTGAAGAGCATGGCATCGCCTTCCGGGTCGGTGGCGCTGCCGGTCAGGGCAAACGGCGTGCGCAGCGGGATGGTGTACCCGGCTGGAACCGTCACCACCGGCCAGGTGTTCCCGGTGGGGGTGATGATCCCACCCTTGTTGTCGACCGCACCGCCCTTGTCGGTCTCACCAAAAAAGCCGCTGAGACCGGGACTCAGATTAGTCAGCGCCAGCAAGACCGGCACATTGGTGCTGGCCAACGTGCCGCCAAACGTCACCTGGAAGCCGTTGCTGCTCGGTGCACCACCCCCGCCAAAGTTGGCAATCGTTACCGTCGCGCCCGCCGGCAGGATCGGCGTCAATGCCGCCAGGATGCCAGCGGCCGAGTAGTTGGTGCCGTTGGTGATCAGTGCTGAATCGGTGCCGTTGTAGTTGAGCCTGAACGAGTCGTTCGCCCCACCGTGGTTCGTCTCCTCGACCGAGGCAAAACAGCCGCCACAGGTCAGGTTGACGATCTCGATGTTCGGGACGTCGATCCCGGCTGAGGCAGCACCGTAGGTCACGGTGAAACCGGTGGCCGCCAGCCCGCCGACCGTGACCGTCCCGGCAAAGCCGGCGATACCGTTAATCGCCGCCTGCACGTTGGCCGTGGTGTACGCCAGGCCGCTCCCACCGATGACCGCCGAGTCGTTGCCGCCAATCCGCACCTGGAAGGGTGAATAGAACGTCACCGT
>JAYRNS010000167.1:0-8369 GCA_041912075.1 Anaerolineae bacterium | reverse complement strand
GGCGCTGCCCCACCGTCTGCTCGACGTGCGTGAAGAGTCGGAGTGGCACCTGGCACGCATCGAGGGCGCCGAGCTGCTGCCGTTGTCACGCCTGGCGCGCGAGCTGGAAGCTGCACTGCCGGCCAATCTGGATAAAGACAGCACGATCGTGGTGGTCTGCCATCACGGTGTGCGCAGCGCCCAGGTAACCGCCTGGATGAGCCAGCAGGGTTATACCGGGGTGTACAGCCTGGATGGCGGTATCGAAGCCTGGTCGCAGCGTATCGATCCGCACGTACCGCGGTATTAATTTTATCGACAAGTTTCATAAAAATTGACAGATCATGGGGGCAGGGCTATAATCGCGCCCGTCCGCCTGAACCGGTACGCCCCGCGGCCGGCCGGGAGAAACCCAAAAGCCCCCATCTGATTCGAAGGGGAGGACTTTGATGCGAGTTGCGTTAATCAATCCACGGTTCCGTCTGCCGATCGATACCCGCACGACGCCGCACCTGGGGCTGGCTTATCTATCGGCCGTCTCTGAGCGGCGCGGTGACGACGTACGCGTCTACGATGCCGATATCGAAGACCAGCCGTTGGCCGACTTTATCCAGGAATTCCGGCCGCACCTGGTCGGCATCACCGCCAATACGCCGCAGGTCAAGCAGGCCTGGCGCACCGCCGCCCAGATTCGCGCCGTGCACGACGTGCCGGTCGTTTTGGGCGGGCCACACGTCAGCGTCGTCGCCGAGAATCTGGATTTCGAGTCGCTGCAGCAGCCCGGTGTCGACATGATCGTGCGCGGCGAAGGCGAGGGGGCGTGGCAGGCCATTTCCGATCGGGTCGAGAGCTATCTGAAGGACCAGCCGACCTTCACGACACAGGACCTGTTTTCGATCGAAAAGGACCTGTGGAGCGACCTGCTCGGCGTGTCGTACAAATCGAGCGACCTCCAGCTGCACCGCAACCCCGATCGCCCGGCAATTCCCGATCTGGACAGCCTGCCCTGGCCGGCCTACCATCTGTTCAAGATGGACCGCTACACCAACCTGCAGCCGGCCACCGACCACATCGACGGCGCACGTTCGTTTTCGATCATGACCAGTCGCGGCTGCCCCTACCGCTGCACCTTCTGCTCGCAGTCGATCATGCCCATCAAATGGCGTGCTCGCTCACCCGAAAACGTGCTGGAAGAGTGGCGCCACCTGGTCAAGGACCTGGGAGCGCTGGAGATCGGTGTGCTCGACGACAGTGCCAACATCCGCGTCGACCGCCTCAACAAACTGGCCGACATGCTGATTGCACAGGAGTTGAACCAGGTACCGTGGATCTTCGTCAACGGCATTCGTGCCAACCTGGCCAGTTACGAGCTGATGAATAAGCTCAAACAGGCCGGTTTGAAACGGACCGCTTTTGGCGTCGAAACGGGTGACGAAGAGATTATGGCCAGCATCGACAAGCGCGTCGACCACGCCACGATCCGCGAAGCGTTCAAGAATGCCAAAGCGGCCGGCCTGGAAACTATTGGGTTCTTTATCATCGGTCTGCCCGGCGACACGCGCGAATCGATGCAGCGCACGATCGATTTTGCCTGCGAGCTCGACCCGCTGATTGCCAACTTCAGCATGATGACGCCTTACCCCGGCACAAAGGTCTACGAGATCGTCAAACGCCAGGGCCGTATGCTGGTCAACGACTGGGAAGACTACGTCTTCTTCGACGGCCGCGCACGCTACGAAATGGGCGACATGACGGCTGAGCTCGTCACTGAGATGTGGAAAAAGGCCTACCGCAAGTTCTACCTGCGTCCCCACCGGGTCATGGGTACCTTAACGCGGCCCGACTTCTGGCTGAACTACCGGCGAACGTTCCGCGTCGCCTTCCGCACGATCTTCCCGCGTAAGGAAAAGACCGAGCTGCGGCGGCAGATGGAAGCGGAAGGCCTGGTTTAGGAGGCACTGGCCGTCCGCGAATCGCCCGCGAATGCGCGAATGGCCGCTCTGGCGTGCGGCAGCATGGCTGCCGCTTTGGCCGCGCAACCTGGAATGAACAAACTGTCACGGACGTACGACCCGTTTTTCACCTGTTGTTCATCACACCGTGTTAGGCTATGCTGGCTGGTGTGCGCGCCATGACTGGTAAGCGCCGGCGAGGATCTTGAGGAGGACGATGCATGAAAATTACACTGGTTGGACCGAAGTGGAACGAGATGGTCAACAGCTATCCCTCGCTGGGCCTCGGTTACCTGGCAGCCGTGGCCGAGCAGGCGGGTCACGACGTCACCGTGCACGATTTCGGCTTGCACCCCGGTACGACCCTGGCTGAGGATGTGCAGAAGATCGTCGACGATAAACCCGACGTTGTCGCCTTCACTTCGATGACCACGTCGTACCATCACATCGAGCAGGTAGCGGCTGCCGTGAAGGATGTCCTCGGCGTACCCACGATTATCGGTGGACCCCATGCCACGTCACTGCCGCAGCTGACCATCGAAAATCCACACCTCGACTACCTGATCTACGGTGAAGGAGAAGAGGTCTGGCTCGACCTCCTGCAGGCGATCGAAACGGGTGACACCCGCTACGCCCGCATCAACGGTCTGTGGTGGAAGGACGACGGCGCGGTGGTCGAGAACCCGCAGCGCCGGCTGATCGAAGACCTGGACGCCCTACCCTTTCCAGCACGCCATTTGTTCGAACTGGAGAAGTACCCCTTATATGCGCCCAGCGGCGAAAAACTGGTGACCGTGCTGTCCAGCCGGGGCTGCCCCTACAACTGCTCGTTCTGCTTCAAAGGCATCGTGGGGCGCACCTACCGGCAGCGTTCGCCCGAAAGCATCGTGGCCGAACTCAAGCAGTTGATGGACCGTTACCATGTGCGCAACTTTTATTTTATCGATGACCTGTTCACCATCGATGTGCGCCGTCTCGAAAAGATCATGGATTATTTCATCGAGCAGAAGCTCGACGTGCGCTGGCGCTGTCTGGCGCGCGTCGACCGGGTCAATCCCGAGCTGCTGCACAAGATGTACCGGGCCGGCTGCCGCCAGATTCACTACGGGATCGAATCGGGTAACGAGGAAGTGCTGAAAGCCACCGCCAAACACATCGATCTGGAGCAGGTACGCCGGGCCATCGAATGGACCGCCGATGCGCGGATCGACAGTAAGGGTTATTTCATTCTCGGTCTGCCTGGCGATGACGAAGCCTCGATGGAGCAAACCATCGAGTTTGCTGCCAGCCTGCCGCTGACCGAGGCGATGTTCTCGATCGCGACACCGTTCCCAGGAACGCGCCTGTGGGACGAGTTGGTACGTCGCAACCCCGAGACCCAGTACAATGCCGACTTCACCAAGTCGTATTACTACAACAGCTACACGGCCGAGATTGCGCCGTTTATGAACGTGAGCGCTGTGGCCGACGACCGCCTCAGCGGTCTGGCCATCGATGCCCGCCGTCGCTTCGACGAATCCAAACGCCGCCGCATGTACGTCAAATCGTTTGGCGATACGTTGGGACCGATCCTGTGGGAAGCCTCGCGCGTCAAGCCGCTGCGTAAGATGGGTAATGCCCTGGTCGGCGCCGGTCTGTTTGGCAGCTACCGCCAGGTGCGGGAGCGGGCGGGAGCCAACTCATGGGCGTAAGCGTCACCCCGCCAGCCAGCATCCAGGACAAGCTGCGCACCAGGTTTCGTCATTACCAGCAGCAGGCACTGGCGCCGGTCAAGTGGTTGGCCTACAGCAGCGGACAGACCCGGCTCGTGCCCTACCCGGACCGCATGTACATCGAGTCGACCAACGTCTGTAATCTATCCTGCATCATGTGCCCCACCGGGCGCAAAGAAGTGACGCGGCCCAAGGGCTTCATGGACTACGACGTCTTCACCCAGATCGTGGACGAAATGGCGCCGCACGTCAAAGCCACCACGCTGCACATCTGGGGCGAGCCGTTGATGCACAAACGTATCTTCGACATGATCGCCTACTGCCGGGACCACGGCCTGCGCAGCGAGATCAGCACCAATGCCACGCTGCTCGATGAGAAAAAAGCGCAGAAACTGCTCGATGCCGGGTTGAGTGCCATCTATCTATGTCTCGATGGCATGCGTCCCGAGACCTACGAAACCATTCGCGTCAACGCCGACTACGAACGAACCAACCGTAATATCCGGGGCTTCATTCAATTGAAACAGGCCGGCGGTTACGGTACGTTTGTCAACTTGCAGATCATCCAGATGCAGAAAACCCTGGGTGAGATCGACGAGTTCGTTGCGACCTGGCGCATCCCCGGCGTGGACCGCATCAACGTCAAACCGTTCGATTCCTGGGCCGACCAGATCGGTGAGATTAGCGAGCTGCGTCCTGGTGAAGCCAAACAGGCCGAGCAGCGTTACGCCTGCCCCAATCTGTGGTACCACGTACACATCTATTGGGACGGCTCGATTGCGATGTGCGATCGCGATTTCAACAGCCTGTTTCCCTTGGGCAACGTGATCGACGGCGATGGCAAAGTACGCGTCATGCGCAACTGGAACGGCCCGCAGATGCAGGACCTGCGCCGCCGTCACCTGCACGGCAACATTGACGACGTACGCCCCTGCAACACCTGCCGCGAGTGGGCCTGGTGGAAACCCACCCCGTTCACGAGCCAGGGCAACCGCCCGGTCGAAGAGGGCAGCGCCCAACGCCAGGCCGCCTCGGAAGAAGGCTCACAGCCAAACGGTGCGAATGGGGCCATGTTGATTGCAGTGGATGATATCGCCATCGCCGACACCATGCAAACAGAGGTGGGCGTCACCCACGAGGCCGCCTTGAACTAAAGTTCAGGCTAATAGCTCAAGTCGGCTCAAAGCCGGCTGCGTTGGTTGGTTCGTCTCAGTCCGCTTGAGCGGACTTCAGCTCTGAGCCTGGCGTTTGAACGCCAGGCGGCGTGTGCCAGGCACACGCCAAAAAAGTAGAGGTAAACTATGCGCATTCTTCTGGCCAGTCCGGAGTCAAAGGTCTGGAACTCGCGCCAGCATATCCATAACGGCCTCGGTTATCTGGCCGGCGCGCTGCGCCACGCCGGTTACGATGTGGCCATGTACGATGCGTCGGTCGAAACGGAACCGCTGAAAGATGTCCTGGCTCGTGAACGGTACGACGTGGTAGGCGTCTCCAGCCCCACCCCGTTGATCCACGAGGCCTGGCAGGCCGCCGGGGCAGCAAAAGCCTTAGGCGCCATCACGATCCTGGGCGGCCCGCACCTGACGCTCGAACCCGACGAGTCGATGCAGCGTGATGAGGTCGACCTGGTGCTGCGCGGCGAGGGTGAGGACGCCATGATCGAGATCATGCAGATGCTCGACGTCGATGCCGGCGTACAGACCAACCCGACCGCGCCGCGGCGCTTCAGCCACAATGGGTGGTCGGAAATTCTGGGTCTGTCGTACCGCACCGATAAGGTCCGGCACAACCCGCCGCGCCCGCTGCGCCCTGACCTGGACAACATCCCCTACCCGGCGCACGATCTGTTCAAGATCGACAAGTACACCAATCTCAACCCATTGACCGACGGCCTGATCCCGAACTCGCGCAGTTACACGATCGTGACCAGCCGGGGCTGTCCGTTCAAGTGTACCTTCTGCTCGAAGCCGATCACCGGTGACACCTGGCGCAACCGCTCGGTGGACAACGTGCTGGGCGAATGGCGCTGGCTGGTCAAGGACCTGCACGCCACCGAGATCGGCATCACCGACGATATCTGGAACCGTGACCTGAAGCGGGCCAAGGAGCTCTGCCGGCGGCTGATTGCCGAAGGGCTCAACACGACGCCGTGGGTCACCGTGCACGGGATGAAGGTCAACTACGGCGATGCCGAGCTGTACCAGCTCATGAAGGCGGCGGGGGCCAAACGCGTGGGTTTTGGTGTCGAGTCGGGCAACCAACACGTGCTCAACAATATCATCAAAAAGGGCCAGACGCTCGACATGGTGCGTGACGCGTTCCGCCACGCCAAGGCGGCCGGGCTGCAAACGATGGGCTTTTTCGTCCTGGGTATGCCAGGCGAAACCGAAGAGACCATGGAAGACACGATCAAGTTCGCCATGGAGCTCGACCCCGATCTGGCCAACTTTATGATTGCTGCACCGTACCCTGGCACACGGCTGTGGGATATGCTCGAAGATATGGGTGCCGAGATCTTCAGCCACGAATGGCAGGACTTGGCCATCCAGGACAATAAGGCCCACTTCCAGCTGAACGATTTGCAGGCCGAGCTGGTGGAGCGCAAGTGGCACGAGGCCTACCGGCGTTTCTACATGCGGCCCAACCGCCTGGCTCGGCGCCTGGTCCAAGTCGATACCTGGCGTAATGCGCCGGAACGTTTGCGCGACGCCAAACGGTTCTTCCTGGGTAAGTCGTTTTCGCCCAAAATCCCGGCTTGGAGCGGGCAGGCGGCGCGCCGCCTCGGCTGATCATGATTGGTCTGCTGCCAAAAATCCCAGCCTACTGGGCATTTCGTCGTTGGGGCTGGCCACGTCTGTATCCGTTCAGCGTCGTGGTCAGCATCAGCTTTCGCTGTAACTCCAGATGCCGCACCTGCGACGTCTGGCGCAAGCCGAACGATGACCTGACGGTCGACGAATGGCGCAAGGTCTTTCACAACCTGGGGCACACGCCGTTTTACATGACGTTTACCGGGGGCGAGCCTTTTCTGCGCGCCGACCTGGACGAGATGGTGATCGCGGCCTACCAGGAATGCCAGCCCGAGGTCATTACCATCCCGACCAACGGCCTCCTCAGCGAGCGGGTGGTCGAGCAGGTGGAACGCATCTGCCGCGAGTGCCCGCGCAGCCAGATCGGCATCAACCTCAGTCTGGACGGCATCGGCGACGTGCACGACGACATCCGCGGCGTGCCGGGCAATTGGGAACGCGCCCAGCAGACCTGGCAACTGCTCAAGGCCCTGCAGCCACGTTACCCCAACCTGGTGTTGACGGTGCACACCGTGATCTCGCGCTTCAACATCCATCTGTTCGAAGAGACCTACGCTGGCCTACAGAAGCTGCAGCCTGACTCGTACATCACTGAGGTGGCCGAAGAGCGCGTAGAACTGGACACGGTGGGGTGGGGGATCACCCCGCTGGCTGAGCAGTACGCACCGGTGGCCGACTTCTTGAGCGAGCAGGCGCGCCGGGCGCCGGCCAGGGGGATTGCGCGCTTCACCCAGGCGTTTCGTGCCCAGTACTACCAGCTGGCCAAACGCACCTTGCAGGAGCGCACCCAGGTCATCGACTGTTATGCCGGCTGGGCCAGCGCCCACATCGCCCCCAACGGCGATATCTGGAGCTGCTGTATCCGCGCCGAGCCGGTGGGCAACCTGCGCGACACCAACTACGACCTGGCGCCGATCTGGTTTGGCGAGCGCATGGGTGCCTTGCGACGCAGCATCGCCAACAAAGAGTGTGCCTGCCCCATGGCCAACGCCAACTACGCCAACATGCTGCTGCACCCACCAACGATGGCTAAAGTCGCGCTGGACGTGGTCACATAATCAAACAACCACACAGAAACATCGAAAGCGAGAGGGGTCCCCACCTGGGGGTGCGAACTCCTCTCGCTTTCCCAAGTTGTCTATCCGAAATCATCAATACCATTGGAGTCAGAAGCTGCGGCACAGCTTCGTGGGCCGGTGTTAGCCCATCGAATGCAGTCCGATCTTGTTGCCTTCCGTGTCGACGAAGAAGGCAAAGAAGCCGTTCTCACCGATGTCCGTCTTCGGCACGATGACCTGACCGCCCGCCGCTTCGACCCGGCTCAGCGGCCCACTCAGATCGTCACCGCCGTTGAGGTACACCAGCGTGCCGCTCATGCTGGGCACGTAGCCCTCGCCAGACACCAACGCCCCACCGACGCCATCGCGTTCATTGGGGAACATCGCCATCGAATAGCCAGGTGACATCTGCCCGGCTTCAACGGCAACACCCAACACCTCGCTGTAGAATGCGGCCGCCCGGTCCATGTCTACCACCGGAATCTCGAACCAGTTCAACGCGTTTGCCATTGGTTACCTCCTTATGCTTCTGCTGCTTTGCATGCTGAGACGCTCGCCAGACGTCCGTATGGGGTGGGGAATGAGACAAGTGTAGCACATTTGTTCGTATCTGGCAAATTAAGTCAACCTGCCCAATACTCAATTCGCGAAATACGCGATTCGCGATCGATTCGCGTATTCGCGGTCAATTCGCGGACGGCCGCCCCTCTTACCCCTCCACCACCTCATACCGGCTGTGCAGATTCACCGACGCCCGCAGCATGCCCATCACCGGGCAGTACTTCTCCTCGGACAACTGGATGGCGCGCTGTACGGCTTCCGGGTCGATGTTGTGGCCCTGGACACGGTACACGATCT
>JAYRNS010000166.1:0-2187 GCA_041912075.1 Anaerolineae bacterium | reverse complement strand
TATGGAGTAGGGAGTAGGGAGTACGGAGTAGGGAGTAGGAAGCTGGACGATGGTGGCTGGGGTTGATTGACGAGATGCTGGCGTTAGGCTAGAATGGCTGTGCCCAAGGCCAGCATTTTTGTTTTGGCGATCTTTGCGGCTTTGCGTGAGCTTTTTGAACAATCTTGCAGACGTGGGGGATGCATGTCGGGTGAGCAGAATCGCGACATGACGCCGGCGTCTTTGGTGACTTCTGGCGCACGATCCGCCCGGCGGGCGCAGCCGGTGCATTCGGATGCCGAGCTGATCCCGGCGCTGCTGCGTGGGGACGAGGCGGCCTTTGCCGAGCTGGTGCAGCGCTACCACGCGGCTTTGCTGGGCGTGGCCAGGCTCCACGTTGCCGACGCGGGTCTGGCCGAGGAAGTCGTCCAGGAGACGTGGGTCGGTGTGCTTCGCGGGATTGGGCGTTTCGAGGGCCGGGCGTCGCTGAAGACGTGGATTTTTCACATCTTGTTGAACCAGGCCCGGCGTCGGGGAGCGCGCGAGCACCGCGTGATTCCATTTTCCGCCCTGGTCAGCGCCGAGACCGACTCACCGGACCCCGCCGTCGATCCCGACCGTTTCCGGCCACCCGATGCCGCGGCCTGGCCCGGGCACTGGTCCACACCGCCGCAGGCCTGGCAGAGTTTACCCGAAGATTTTGTGCTGCACGGCGAGACCCAGGTCTATCTGAGAGCGGCCATCGATCACCTGCCGCCGGCCCAGCGCACGGTCATGGCGCTGCGTGACCTGGAGGGGTGGAGTGCAGAGGAGGTCTGTAACATTTTGGCGATCAGTGACTCTAATCAAAGAGTGCTGCTGCATCGCGCCCGTTCCAAGGTGCGGGGCACATTGGAGAGGTATTTTGTGGAGCGAGGGGAAGAGGGGTGACCGTGACAGCCCATGAGTTAGCGTGCAATGAGTTCGTTGAGTTGGTAACCGAATATCTCGAAGGAACCCTATCACCCGCGGACCGCCAGCGCTTCGAGGCGCACCTGGCGCAGTGCGACGGGTGCACCACCTATTTCGCCCAGATGCGCCAGACGATCCAGGCCCTCGGCCGGCTGCCCGAGGAGGCGGTGCCCCAGACCGCCTGGGACAAACTACTGGGGGAGTTTCGCGACTGGTGGCAGGAAAGTCAGGAGAATTCCCCAGAGAACGTGTAACATTTCGACCTCTGCCGGAACTGTACAGCCAGAAACAGGGTGTATGAGAGCAACGGGCAGTACGCAAACCAGTACCAGCCGTTCCACTTTCAGAGCACCCAATCCATTCCTCAAAGGGAGAAAAGACATGTCTCTGGCCAAAGGTTTCGGTTTCAAGTTCGTCTACCTGTTCCTCGCCATCACGCTCGTGGTTACCGCGGCCGCACTGGGTGTTGGCCGCGCCTCGGCCGCCGATGATCCTGGCGCCGTCTACACCATCAGCAACGCCACTGCCGGTAACGAAGTCGTCGTCTTCGACCGCGCGGCCGACGGCAGCTTGACGCTGCGCGGGTCGGTGTCCACGGGCGGTCTGGGCACCGGTGCCAATCTGGGCTCGCAGGGTGCGCTCGTTTTGAGTGACAACAACCGCTGGCTTTTTGCCGTCAATGCCGGCAGCGACAGCATTTCAGCGTTCGAGGTCAAAGCGGATGGGTTGAACCTGGTCGCGACCTTTGCTTCTGGTGGGGTGCGACCGATCAGCCTGACCATGCACGGCAGCCTGCTGTACGTCCTGAATGCCGGTGGCAGCGGTAATATCGCCGGGTTCTCGGTCAAGAATGGTATTGCCACCGCGATCCCCGGATCGAGCCAGCCGCTCAGCAACAACGGTGTCGGTGCTGCCCCGGGTCCGGCGCAGATCCAGTTCAACGCCAGCGGCACGGTCCTGGTGGTCACCGAAAAGGCAACGAGCCTGATCGACACCTACCTGGTTGGCAAATCAGGCGCGGCGGCGGCACCGGTGACCTACCCCTCGGCGGGGGCGGTGCCCTTTGGCTTCGACATCGACCGCCAGAACCACGTCATCGTCTCGGAGGCGGCCGGCGGGATGGGTGGCACGGGTGCTTCGTCGTACAGCCTGGGTAAGGACGGCAGCCTGAGCACGCTCAGCGCGGCCGTGCCCAACGGGCAGGGTGCCGCGTGCTGGCTGGTGATCTCCAAGGACGGGCGTTTCGCCTACACCGCC
>JAYRNS010000165.1:0-2019 GCA_041912075.1 Anaerolineae bacterium | reverse complement strand
GAGGCACCGAACTCCCATCCCTGGTTGATGAAGTTCTGCAAGGCACTCTGGGTTTCGAACACAAAGATCAGCCGGGTGCGCGCAATGCCCAGCCCGAGACCGGCCTGGACACCGATCATGCGCATGAAGGTCTGGCGATGGGTGCGGTTGTTGACCACCATGCCGCGGCCCTGGCGACCGCCGGCGAACAGCAGCTTGATGCCGGTGGCGCTGAAGACACCGTAGCCGGCCGCATGATCAATGGCGTAGCGGGCCGAAGGCTGGAACTCATACAGGGTCGCCAGCGCGTCTTGCGTGGCCTCCCGGATTTCGTTACGGGTCTGGATCACCGCCGATTCGTCCTGGGCGTAGGCACCGAAGGACAGCGCCATCAACAAGGTCACCAGCGCGGCGTGAATCAATCGTGAGACTGTGAGCATGGGAGAACTCCTGAAAAAAGATCACTATAGAAAACCGAACGGCCAGTTGGAGGCTCACCCCCAGCTGGCCGCCGGCGCACGCGCGAAAAAACCGATCAGGGCCGGCTGGCCGCCATGATGACGATTTCGACACGGCGATTCTTGGCGCGGCCCTCGGCGGTGTCATTGCTGGCCACGGGACGTGAATCGCCAAAGCCCTGCGCCGAAATGGTGTTGGCCGGCACGCCCTTGGACACCAGGAAGCGCAGTACGTCCGTGGCGCGCGCCGCCGACAGCTCCCAGTTCGACGGGAACCGCGCTTTCAGATGGGCCCCGATCGGCACGTTGTCCGTAAAGCCTTCCACCACGATCTGTTGCCCTTTCAGCCCAGCCAGCGTCGGCGCAATCTTGGCCAAAGCGGCTTCGCCTTTGGGGCTGAGTGTCCAGCCGCCCTCGGCGAAAAGTACCTCGTTCACCATCGTGACCTTGAGCTGGTTCTGCAGTTGGGTGATCTGTGCCTGATCGGCACCGAGCTCGCCGGCCAGCTTCTGGTTCAGGGCGTCAAGCTGTTGGTTCTGGGTGGTCAGCGTGTTGGCCTTGGCCACTTCGGTGTTGTAGGTCTGCTGGGACACACAGCCAGCGGCCAACAGCGTGGCGCACAACAAGGTTGCAAGTTTGAACTTCATGATGATTCCTTGGGACATTGAAAATCGGAGACTGCGGCACCCATGGGCGCGCGATCAGGTGATGGCCAGACCGCGTCGCGCGTTGGGCGTTCAGGTGTCAGGGGGCGACCACCACCTGGTAATGCACCCCATTGGCGCCGAACTGCGGCAGGAACCAGGTGTTGCCGTTGAGGTAGTAAGTGGTGCCGTTCTTGTTCACCGCCATCGAACCAGCCGGCAGGGCGGCGTAGCTGACACCCATCGCGTAGTTGGCCGTGGTGGTGGTTACCGTGGTCACGGTGGCGCCGGGTGGCGGTGCGCTCGCAGCGGCGGCACCGGCTGCGTATCCGCTCGAGTAGGCCGTGCCGGTGCTCGCGCTGCCGGCCGCGACGCCCGCCGCATAGGCGTTGGTGGTGTTTGCGGTGCTGGCCGAGGCGATCGCAGCACCGGTGGCCACACCGACCACGGCGCCGGCCGCCGCCGCGCAGCCGTAGCAGCCGGTGCTGTAGGCGGGCACGTACGCGGGCGGGTGATACGCCGGATAGGCGCCATAGGCTGGCGGGTGATACGCCGTGGCGCCGTAGTAGGTGGTGTGCTCGGCGCCGGCGCCGTAGGCACCCGCGGTGCTGCCGCCGTACATGTTGGTGTGCTCGGTTCCGCCGTATTCACTGTGCGCGGTGCTGCCGCCGTAGGCATTGGTGTGCTCGGTGCCCTCGCCGGCGACGTGGGTGGTGCTGCCGCCGAAGGCGTTGGAATGCTCCGACGCGCCAAAGGTATGAGCCGTGCCGCCGCCAAAACGGTTGGCCGTGGCCCAGGCATGTGCCGAAGCAACCGGCCACAGCGCAGCGAGGGCCCCCGCCAGCGCGAGACCGGCCGTCAGCTTGCGGGACGGACGAACAAGGGTGTGGATGGATTTCATCACGCTCTCCTCAAGGGCTCTTGGTCTGCGGTGCGCT
>JAYRNS010000164.1:0-2617 GCA_041912075.1 Anaerolineae bacterium | reverse complement strand
CTCCTTTGTCCGGTCGTCAATGGGTGCACCAGGCAGATGTGTCACGCAGCCGTGGGTTCGGCCGTCATGCCTGTCGTGCTCAGGTCGTTGCGGGCATGTTGCTCAGGCTGAACCTGGTCTGGACTTCGTCAAAGGACCGTTGGTCGGAAAGCACGAGCAGCGTATCGCCGCCCCGCAGAACCGTGCCCCCGCTGGGCACCACAAAATCGTTTTCTCTGGCAATGAGCACGACCAAAAAGTCGGCCGGCAGACCCAATTCGACGATGGCTTTGCCATTCATGCCTGAATCGGCTACTACCGGCAGCTCCTTGAGCTCGCTCTTGAACCCGCCGACCGGCGTAAATTCGATCGGGTAGACCCGTGTCGGTACGGGTGGCGCATCGAGCTTGAGCCATCTGGCAACCAGTGGTATCGACGTCCCCTGCAGCAGTACGGACGTCAGCACCACAAAGAACACGACGTTGAAAATGGGTTCCGCCTGCTGCAGCCCGGCGAGCAGGGGAAAGGTTGCCAGGATAATCGGCGCTGCGCCACGCAAACCCACCCACGAGACAAACAACTTCTCCCGCCAGTTCATCCGGCTGGGCAGCAAACCCAGGAATACGCTCACCGGACGGGCCACGAACATCAGACACCCCGCCGTCAACAAGCCGATGCCGACGATCGGCAGCAGCTGTGATGGAAACACGAGCAAGCCCAGGGTCAAAAACATGGCGATCTGCATGATCCAGGCCAGCCCGTCGTGGAACCGCGCGAGGCTGCGCTTGTGGATGAAATCGTAGTGCCCCAAGACGATACCGGCGACGTAGACTGCCAGGAAACCGCTGCCACCAATGATCGCGGTCAGGCCAAAGGTGAGAAACACGAGCGACAGCGTCAGGACCGGGTAGAGGCCCTCGAAACCCAGCTTGACGCGGTTGATCAGGAATACGCTCGCTTTGCCAAACACGTAACCCAACACGGCGCCCAGCAGCATTTGCCGCACAAACAATACGACCAGGCTCAACGGCGACAGGTCGGGCTGGGTGATGAGCTGGATCAGGCCGATGGTCAGAAAGATGGCCATCGGGTCGTTGCTGCCCGATTCCAATTCCAGCAGGGGTTTGAGCTGCCCTTTGAGGCTGATTCCCTTGGACCGCAGGACCGAAAACACCGCTGCGGCGTCAGTCGACGATACGATCGAACCCAGCAGCAAACCTTCGATGAGCGAGAGACCCAACAGCGCGCTCGCAAACAGGCCAACGATCAGC
This sequence comes from Anaerolineae bacterium, assembly GCA_041912075.1. Taxonomy (GTDB): domain Bacteria; phylum Chloroflexota; class Anaerolineae; order SSC4; family Amarolineaceae; genus SSC4. Next base: position 1,367 of record JAYRNS010000164.1, on the reverse strand, counting down.
GCCGTCAGCAGCACACCGAACGTCGCAAGCAGCAGGCCCTCTTTGATAACCGGGCGCACCTGGGTCCATTCGGTACCCAGTCCACCTGAAAACAAGATCAGCACCAGCGCGATGACGCCGATGAACTGCGCCAGACCGGGGTCATCGAAATAGATGCCGCCAAATCCATCCGACCCCGCCAGCATGCCCAGCAGCAGGAACAACAACAAGACCGGGACACCAAAGCGGTCCGAGATTTTGCTGATGAGAACACTGACGAGCAACAGCGCGGCAGCAATGACGAGCAGGTATTCGTTCATGGATTGGGATCAAATCATCAAGGCGTCAGCAGGTCGAGGGAACGATTCCGTACCACTATCGATCGGCAGATTATAACATCCAAACTTGCAGGGGTCAATCAGCGAAAGGAAGTAACGTAACTGCTGATATCGCGCCCTGCCCGGACAGCCGGTAACGAGCTTGCGAGAAACCGCGGTACCATGTAAAATGGACGACGGCAGCGACAGAACGAGTGCTGTTCCGCGGGCGCGGATGTCACGAACTCGTTGGAACAACAGCCGTCCAGTAGGAGGCAGAATGTGAAATTCGATTTCCAATTCGAGCAGGAAGAAGATGGACGTTGGCTGGCCGAAGTGATGGCGCTTCCGGGCGTGTTAGCCTATGGACGTACACTTGAAGAGGCAATGGCCAGGGTCCAAGCCCTGGCGCTGCGCGTTTTGGCCGACCGACTCGAACATGGTGAAAGCATGCCCAGTCGGTTCATCAATATATCATTTGCTGCCGCATGAGCGAGTGGCACTCGGTCAAAGCGGGGCGCGTCCTCGCGGCGCTTCTTCGACTGGGATGGAGCGTCAAACGCCAGACAGGATCACACCGCGTACTTGAGCGTCCCGGTTGGCCTGACGTCGTGTTTGCATTCCACGACAACGATGAGATTGGCCCCGCATGCTGGCTCGCATTGCCAAGGTGACTGGTCTTGCACCAGATGATTTGTAGTCGGGAGCCGACTGCGTAACTCTTCCTCGCGCCATACGTCTTCAACATCAGCGAAGCCTTTTTCTGACAACCCGATACCGCATGTTTCCTCTGGGCGCCATCCATCATGCAGGCTCGACCGTGCCGGGCCGCGCGTGTGCGTTTTGCTGCCAGCATGACGCAGCTCTCATGCCAGGAGATGGCACCATGAACCGGCTCTTATGTACCGTCCTGACCTTATCGCTGGTACTGCTTGCCAGCACCAGTCTGCCCATCCACGCAGCAACCACCTGGACCGTAACCAAAACCGCCGACACGAACGATGGTGTGTGCGACAGTGACTGCTCGCTGCGTGAGGCGATCGCCGTCGCGGCCAGCGGCGATACCATTGT
>JAYRNS010000163.1:0-5363 GCA_041912075.1 Anaerolineae bacterium | reverse complement strand
GGTACGGTATGTCGTATGAGCAATTTGAGGATTATCTACGCGCTCGCTCAGAGACGCTCCTACGATCACCAAACCCCGCGCTGAACCAGGCCGTGATGGCCGAAGAAGATGATGCGCTGGACTGGAAAATCGCGCGCGACATGATAAGGAGCTGGCTGGGACTACAGCGCGAGATAGTCCAGTGAGTAACTTTGCGGCAGTAGTCAGCTATCTGGTCACCACATTACAGAGATCTGGTTACTGCAATACCGTGAGAGTGCTGGAAACACACCATTTCTCAGCGCGTCAATTTGCGCTCAAGCTGCGGGCTGAACTGATCTCCGACGATGTGCTTCAAGTTCGAATCTATCGTAATGGCGACCACACGGACTACTCCTATCAACTCCTTCGCAATGCTCAGGCCTTCATACGCTGGGACAACAAAGAGCATTTTCCCGAGATTGCCACGCATCCACACCACTTTCATGCTCCATCAGGCAGTGTCGAAGCCTCGCCGCTGACCGGTGATGTAGTGATCGACCTTCCTTTGGTTTTGGATATTCTGTTCGCCCAAGCATAAAGCAAGCGTGGCTGACCTTATAGACCATCAGGGTGCCACGCCGTGCGCTTCACCTAAATTCTGCGCAGAACTTTGGGCGCGGAGTTTCCACGCACCCCGCGATACACAAAGTGTGTTTGACCCGACGAATGCGGTCTGATACAATACGGGCTGAGGCTAGACGCGTGTGATCAACTCCTTACCCAAACAGACCGACCAGCCTGCCGGCGCCATGCGGGCCGCTTTTCAGCAGGTGGCGATCCTCTACCATCCCAAAAAACCGGAATCGCTTCCGCTGGCCGAAGAAATTGCCGTGGCCCTCGAAGACCACGGCTGCACACCCTGGATCGTTTCCGGATGGGAAGAGGCGGAAATCGTCGGTCGCGCCCAGAAGCTCGATCTGCTTGTCACCCTGGGCGGTGACGGGACGATGCTGCGTGCGGCGCGTATGGGGGCACGCTTCGGCGTGCCGATCGTCGGCGTCAAGATGGGCCGTCTCGGTTTCCTGGCCGAGATCCAGCCCGAAGCCTGGCAGGACCCGCTGGAGCAGCTGTTGGGCGGTGACTACTGGCTCGAAGAACGCATGATGCTCGACGTCGCAGTGGTGCACAACGCGGCACACAAACCGCATAACCACCACTACGAGGCCCTCAACGACGTCGTCGTCAGTCGCGGCAACCTGGCCCGCATGGTGCGCATCGCCACCTCACTCGACGAGGGGTACATCACCACCTATGCGGCGGACGGTGTGATCGTGGCCACGGCCACCGGCTGCACTGGCTATGCCCTGGCCGCTGGCGGTCCTATCCTGCCGCCTGAGCTCAAGAATATCCTGCTCGTCCCCATCGCGCCACACCTCAGCCTTGACCGGGCATTGGTGCTGTCGCAGGGGGCCACCGTGCATCTGCAGGTTTATACCGACCACCAGGCCATCCTGACCGTCGATGGGCAGTTCGAGGTCGATCTGGTCAGCGAGGATACGGTCGTGGTGACCGCCAGTGACAGCGTCGCGCGTTTCGTGCGCCTGCGCAACCGCAATTATTTCTTTAGAACCTTGATGGAACGGCTGAGATGGAATCTGTAGCAAGCAAAGACCTGATGGCTCGTGCTTCGGCCGCCGCGCGCGTGGGTGAAACCCTCCAGGCGCGCAGCCTCTACGAAGAAGCGCTGCAAAACGACCCGCAGAATGTCACGGCCTGGCTCGGGCTGGCCGGTGTGGTCGACAACCCGGACGACAAGAAGGCGGTGCTCGACCAGGCGCTGCGTGTCGATCCCGAAAACACCGAAGCGATCACCGGCCTCGACCTGTTGGTGCGGCGCATGCAGATGCCGCGCAAACGTGATGATCCGGTCGTGGCACCCGACCCAGACCTGCCGGCGTTTTTGCAGCGTACCACGCAGCGCCTCGACGAGATCGAAGCGGCACGGACGGGGACGCGGGCCACACCTGCCGCGCCCGTCGATGAGGTGCTCTACTGCGTCAACCATCCCGATACGGAAACGCTGCTGCGCTGTAACAGGTGCGGCCGGCCGGTGTGCACGCGCTGCGTCCAACTGACCGATGTGGGCTACCGCTGTAAGGACTGCATCAACACGCAGCAGAAGGTCTATTTCAACGCCGAAACGCTGGATTATCCGATTGCATTTGGTGTCGGTTTTATCGTCTGTGCCATTGCCGCACCGATCCTGGGCATCCTGCTGGCCAACTTTGGCTTTTTTGGCTGGATCATTGCCATCTTTGCCGGCTCGGCCGCGGGCGGGTTTCTGGCTGAAATCGTGCGCCGCGCCGTGGGACGCCGGCGCGGGCGGTATCTGTGGGCGGTGGCGTTCGCCGGCATCCTGCTGGGTGTACTGATTGGCAGCCTGGCCGTGCTCTTCACCCGCGGCTACTTTCCGCTGTTCAGTATCGCCAACCTGTTGTTCCTTGGCCTGGCGCTGAGCACCACCTACTACAGGCTGAAGTGATTTTGGATTTTGGATTGATGGATGAATTAGCTAATGGCCAGCCGACGATCGAAGCCATTGGGCTGCGCAAACTGTATGGACAGCTCGTGGCGATCGACGATGTCAATCTGCAGGTACGCGCCGGCGAGATCCTGGGGTTTTTGGGGCCGAACGGTGCGGGCAAGACCACGACGATCAAGATTCTGACGGGGCTGCTGGCACCCACCGCCGGCACGGCGCGCATCTGCGGTTTCAACATCCAGGCGCAGCCGCTGCAGGCCAAAGCGTGCATCGGCTACGTGCCAGACACGCCCAACCTGTATGGCAAGCTCAACGCCTGGGAGTTCCTGCGTTTCATCGGCCGCCTCTACCGCGTGCCCAAACCGCAGGTCGAACAGCGTGCAACCGAGCTGCTCAAGATGTTCGACCTGGAAGACGCTGCCGGTGACCTCCTGGAGGGCTACAGCCATGGTATGCAGCAAAAGATGGCTCTGGCCGGCGCCCTGGTGCATAACCCGAAGGTTCTGTTTCTCGACGAGCCAACCGTCGGCCTCGACCCCAAATCGGCACGCCTGATCAAGTCGCTGCTGCGCCAGATCGCCGACCGCGGTGCTACGGTCTTCTTTTCTACCCATATCCTCGAGATCGCCGAGCGCATGTGTGACCGCGTGGCGATCATCAACAAGGGTGAGATCATCGCCGTGGGCACGATGGACGAGCTGCGCGCGGGTGGGGCCAGCGGATCGTTGGAAGACATCTTTCTCTCCCTCACCGGCGGGGACGACTACGCCGAGCTGGCCAACGGTCTTTTATGATCGCCGATACCTGGCTGCTGCTGCAGCTGCGCTGGCAGATGACCTGGAACGGCTGGCGGCACCGTAAGCTGAGCCGCCGTATCCTGTCGTTTGTTGCCCTGGGTTTCCTGGCCGTGACCTTGATACCGGCGGCCGGTGCGGCCGGCTACGGCAGTGCCGCGCTCGTCCAGTTTTTTGGTGGTAGTTCACTGGAACACCTGATGCCCGGTGCGATTCTGACCCTTGCCACGCTGCTGCTCCTGTTCAGCGCGTTTGGTATTGCGCTGGGCTCGCTCTTCTTCAGCAATGACCTGGAGCTGCTCATGGCAGCACCGGTCGACCGGCGTGCTGTACTGATCAGCAAGCTGCTCGAGGGCATCCTGTGGTATTACGCCTTGCTGGCCGTCACTGCCCTGCCAGCGATGCTGCTTTACGGCTGGCGGCTGGAATACCAGTTCTGGTACTACCCGTTGACGGTGGTCGTTCTGCTCGGTGCCCCGCTGCTGACGGCCGGTCTCGGTGCATTGGCGGTGATGCTGGTGGCGCGTTTTGCCCCGGCCCGTCGTGTACGTGAGGTCCTGGGATTCGTCGCCGCCATCTTTGGCCTGACGTGCAGCCTGCTGGGCAACACGACCCGTCTGTGGACCAACCGGCTGGAGGCGGCCGAAACGGACCCTCAGGCATTGTTGGCCAGTATCGAAAAGCTGGCCAACCTGCCCATTCCGACGTTGACAGCGGGCCGTGGCCTGGTGGCTGCGGGCCATGGCGCGGTCGGCAGCGGGCTGTTGACCATGGTGGTGTTTCTGGCACTCACCTTTGGCTTTTTTGCTCTGTGCGTGATTCTGGCCGACCGGCTCTATGCCAGCGGCTGGACGCGCATGCAGAGTGCGGGCAGCGCACGGCGTGACCGTAAGCGCGGGGTACGCGGCGGTATGCTGGCCACGGCGCCAGCGATACTCACCATCCCGCTGAAGGATTGGCGTGTCATCCCGCGTGACCTGCGCAACTTTGCGCAGCTGCTGGCGCCTTTACTCATCGTGCCGATCATCTACCTCAACATCGTCAGTGGGTCGCGCGGGCGCAGCGATCAGGACGTGATCGCAACCTATCTCAACCGCTTCGACAGCCTGAACGTGCCCGTCACCCTCACCGAGATCGGCCTTGCCGGCAGTGTGCTGTTCGTCGCGGCGTTGGTGTTCACGCGCATCGCGCTTACCGGCATCAGCATGGAAGGCCAATCCTGGTGGCTCATCAAAGCGGCCCCCATCAGCACCTGGGAAATCCTGCGCGGCAAATTCCTCGCGGCGTACGTGCCGTTTGCCATTGGCAATACGATTCTGCTGGCGGGTGCGGCGATCTGGCGCCAGTTTGGCCTGCTGGGTTTCATTTATACTGCCGTGGGCACGTTGCTCCTGGGCGCGGGTATCATGGCGCTGTGCGTCGGCTTGAGCGTGCCCTGGGCCAAGCTCGATTGGGATGACCCGCGGCGCATGAGTTCCGGTTGGGGCGGGCTGATCGCCTTTATCCTCGAGATCATTTACCTGGCGGTCGGGCTGGGCTTTCTGGCGCTGCCGGCACTGGCCTATACTTTCCGACCCGAGTGGGTGGTCATGGCCTGGGTCGTGGGCATCACCGGCGCCATCCTCGTCACGGCCCTCGTCAGCTTTCCGCTGCTGGCGTTTGGTGCCCAACGCCTGGGACGCGTGGGTGAGGCGTAGCGCGTAGATACGTCCCCGGCACGGCCCGCGGGTAACGTCCCCGGCACGGCCCGCATGATCTTGCTCTGTCCAATAGTCTTACGGGCCGTGCCGGGGACGTTTGGGGACGTTGATACCTGGGAGTACCTATCATGTCCGATGCGCTGATCCCCTTCTCCAAACCTGTGCAGGATTGGTTCCGGACCACCTTTGACGAGCCGACCGCACCGCAGCACGCCGCCTGGCCGCCGATCCAGCGTGGCGAACACACGCTGATCCTTGCACCCACTGGTTCGGGCAAGACGCTGGCTGCGTTCCTCTGGGGTATCGACCAGGTTGGGCGAGAAGAGTTGGCAACTCTTGCAGAGTTGCCAACTCAGCGGGGCGGGC
>JAYRNS010000162.1:0-3405 GCA_041912075.1 Anaerolineae bacterium | reverse complement strand
TCACCGCGTTGACATCTGCTTACGCTCCGCTATATAATGCAAAGTGAAGCCAGTTGCGCGCCACCCGTGCACCGCGTGTGGCCGGCCGCGAAACCCGGTATCTTGCGCAAGCCATGGGCTCGCAAAGGAGCACATGATGGCCGCGTTCCGATCTATGACCCTCTCCCAGCCCGGAGGTCTATTGAGGAGTGTTTATGTCACACACCGCATTCACCACCACGAGTCGCGGCCTTGACCGGAACCACCCGGCGCTGCGGCTCTTCGAAAAGGCCAAAAAGTACGGCATCTGGAACCCCAGCGACATCGATCTGCACCAGGATAAAGCGGACTGGCTGCGGCTCAACGAGATCGAGCGTGATACGATCCTGCGGCTGACGGCCATGTTCCAGGCCGGTGAAGAGGCCGTGACCCTCGATCTGCTGCCGTTGGTCATGGCCATCGCACAGGAAAACCGGTTGGAAGAGGAGATGTTTCTCACGACATTCCTGTGGGAGGAAGCCAAACACACCGACTTGTTCCGTCGCTTCCTGGACGAAGTAGCGCATGCGCCGGTCGATCTCGCCCATTACCATTCAGCAAACTACCAGACGCTCTTCTACGAAACCCTACCCGCCGCCATGAACCGTTTGCTGGTCGATCGTTCGCCGGCCGCCCAGGTATCGGCCGCGGTCACGTACAATATGATCGTCGAGGGTGTGCTGGCGGAAACCGGCTACCATGCGTACTTTCGGGCGCTGGCCCGCAACCACTTGATGCCCGGTCAGTGTCACGGCATTGCCCTACTGCGGCAGGACGAATCGCGCCACATTGCCTATGGTGTTTTCCTGATCTCACGTCTGCTGGCGGAAGACGACACGTTGTGGGCGGTGGTGGAAGACAAAATGAACGAGCTGCTGGTGCCGGCGCTGGGTGTCATCAGCGACATCTTTGCTTGTTACGATCCCATGCCGTTTGGTCTGGAAATCGACGAATTTGTCCACTATGCCACACATCAGTTCCAGAAACGACTCGATCGCATCGAGTTTGCGCGCGGTGCTTCCCTGGAGGACATTGTCGAAGCCACGCAGATGGTCATCGACCAGGATGCGGCGTGAGCTGATGCGTCAAGGAGACTTCATGGTTCGTGTGATCACGTTGCTTTTGTTCGCGTTGACGACGCTCGCCATACCGGCCGCGGCACAGGATGATCGCGCCTATCGAGCCGAACGATTCGATGTCGAAGTAGCCGTCCAGGAGGACGGCTCGCTGCTGGTCAATGAAACCGTGACGTTCGACTTCCAGGGAGGGCCGTTCACCTACGTCTTTCGCCATTTGCCAACGGCCAAAACGGATGGTATCACCATCCTGGAAGGCACGATGGACGGTTTGCGTATGCCAGGCGGTATCGAGCCGGGTGAGCTCGACGTCCAGGGCCGCGACCCGATCGCCGTCACCTGGCGGTTTGTGCCGACCCGGGATTCGCAGGCCACCTTTGGCCTGACCTATTTGGTGGAAGGGGTGGTGCAGAAGACGCCAGATGCCGATGTGCTCACCTGGCAGGCTCTGCCGGAAGAACACGACTACCCCATTGCGGCGACGACCATCACAGTGACCTATCCCAGCGATGTGGCAATGCTGGCCGCGCCGGTGGTCGCAGGTGGACCGGCCACCGTCGAGACCGCTCCCGGTCAGGTGCGCATCACGGCAAGCGACCTCGCGGCCAACGATTCTCTCGTCTTCACCCTGCCCTTTGCGCCCGGCAGCGTCATCCAGGAACCCCCACGCTGGCAGACCGAACAACAGCGGGTGCTCAATACCGTGCCGCAGTGGCTGGGGTTAGGTGCGCTGATCTTCGTCGCCGGCCTGGTGCTCCTGCTGGTGTGGCACACGCGTGCACCAGACCCCGTGGGTGCTGGACCGCGCGAGCCCGGCCTTGTAACGTCACCACCCGACGATCTCCTGCCGGCACTGGCCGGTGCGCTGGTCCAGGGTGGCCGCACGACATGGGCACACGCCATGGGAACCCTATTCGAACTGGCCCAGCGTGGCGTGCTGCAGATCGAAGAACTGGCTGGGAAAAAGTGGTACCAGGAGCGGGCGTTCGAAATCCGCGTGCTCGAACAGACAAGCGATCTGCGACCGCACGAGCGTCGTTTGTTGGACCTTATCTTTACTAGCAAGGACGGCTGGCAGCCAATTATTCGTCTCTCCGACCTGCACAGCCGGCTCGGCCGGCAGTGGAAGTCATTCGACGCGACGCTGCGCGACGAGATGCAGCTGGCGGGTTACCTCGATCCTGAGCGCCATCAACTCAAGGACCGCATGCGGCGGCTGAGTATCGGGCTGTTGATAGCCGGTTTGCTGGCGCTGCTGCTCGTCATACTGGCCATTTTCAACAGCGGCATGTGGCCGCCGATCTTTGTGGCGGCAGCGTTGTGGGCACTTAGTCTGGTGGGGTTCATCCTGGCGAACAGCACCAACCTACTGTCGGCGGCGGGACGCGAGGCGCAGCGGTCGTGGCAGGACTTCGCCAACTATCTACGTGCCGTCGTCAAACGACGTGTGGACGCACCCTCCGACGTATTCGCATCCTACCTGCCGTACGCGGCCAGTTTTGGTCTGGCGGAACCCTGGGTCAATGTCTACAAACAGCAGGGATTGACCGAGGTGCCGACGTGGTTCCAGGCCGCCGCGGGTGGCGATGGCAGTGAAATTGCGGTGTTCATCGCGCTCATGGCAGCTACCCACTCAGCGGGTGACGGCGGTGGCGCGGCGGGTGCTGCCGGTGGCGCGGCGGGTGGTGGGGCCAGTGGTGCCGGCTGATGGTGGGACGCTGGGGAACATCGCGCCAGCCGTATCCGTCCTAATGCCGCGGTTGGTTCGTCCAACCGACTACCGATCGATAAGGAGAGGCCCATGCCAACGACTCGAGCGATTGCCGGCTTCACCCTGCTACTGGTATTGTTTGCCGCCTGCACACCGGTCGTGACCACCAACGGGACGCGTACCCCTGCACCACCCGAGACGGCGCAGACTGACGCGACGGCTACGCCAGGACAGCCAATGCTGCCGCCGGCGGTCTTGGCCGTACAGCAAGCCCTGGCTGCGGCCCTCGGCCTGAGCATCGACCAGGTGTCGGTGGTCGAGGCGACGCCGGTCGATTGGCCCAACAGCTGTCTGGGCGCGCCGCAGCCCGACGAAATGTGTGCCGAGGTCATTACCCCAGGGTATCGGATTGTATTCGACACCCCTCAGGGCAGCTACGTGATCCACACCGACCAAACGGGCAGCAGCTACCGGCAGGTGACCCCGGCCCTCGACAGCACACCGGTGCCGACCAATACCGGGGTCCCGGTTGAGCCATCGCGCGTGCCGCCTACCCCTGGCGCCAGCGGCATCCAGGGACAGGTCACGATTGGACCAGCC
>JAYRNS010000161.1:0-1685 GCA_041912075.1 Anaerolineae bacterium | reverse complement strand
GCGGTGTGCTGGTCGCCGATACCATCGCCGAATCGACCGAACGGGCCGGCAAGAAGGTGGCGTCGATCGAATGGGCTGGTGGGTCACGCACCGCCACGCCGCTGCAAGGGCCGGTCGTCGACTACCGCAACTTCTACTCCAACCGCGGTCTGTGGACGAACTGGGATGTGCCGGGCCAGCCGGCCGGCGCTACTGCGTTTGGCGTCCAGTACCAGCGGTATGACCTGGCGGATGCAGCCGGCTGGACCAATGTGCCCGCGAGTTACAGCCCGGCCAAACAGGGCGTCTTCGACCTGGGTGCGAACGCTTCGGTCATTTCCAACGATCAGTACGATTTCTACGTCTACGACTCGACCAACGATTCCACGATGAATTACGACCACGTGCTCATCGTGCCCAACGCCAATGGCAAAAATGGCAGTTTCGCCGTGGCCAATCTCATGAACGGCCAGTGGGCTGACGTCAAGCTGCTGCTGGCCAGCCCCGCCGGCAAGACGGGCGGTTTCTTCGTCAAGGCGATGCGCTTTGCGCCCGACCTGTCGCAGTTCAGCCTGTTCTTCACCTCGGTCACACGTGCCATCGCCACGTGCAACGGCTGTGGTTACCCCGGGGATTTCGAAGATGATCTCAACCGCTTATTCCCCACCTCGACCGCGGCCGACTTTGCCATCTTCGAGTCAGGGCTGGTCGATGCCGCGACCTATGTCGAGCAGGGGTTGATGTGGAAAGATGCCCACTGGGCGTACATGCGCTACATCCTGGGCACCGCGCCCGTCCCAACAGTGGGTGGTGGTTCGGTCCCCGGCATGGGCTACCAACCCGACCTGCTGATGCTCGGCAACCCGGCGACCGACGAATTCTCGCACATGTTCCTGGGACTCACGGTACCGGTGGTCAGCGGGATCCCCAACCCCTACTACAACAACTATACGTCCTATGGGCAGCTCATCACACCGCAGATCGCCAACGGGTTTATCCGTGATGCCTACGCCGAAGCGGATGCGACGCTGGCGCTGGGCCAGTCGCTGATGCCACCACGCACCACCACCGTTGCCTCGTCCGATCACGGCTTTGGCGCCCAGTGGCTGGCGGTCAACGCCGGCAAGGTGCTGTTCGATGCCGGCCTGCAAAACAGCGGCGGCGCGACACCGACCGAGGTCTTCAGCAACTGCCGCGCCGGCACGGGGACCGGTGCCATCAATCTGGCCAAGGCCTGCTGGGCCGGCGCCACCGCGCAAATCTACGTTAATACCACACTGCCGGCGGGAACGACCTACGAACAGGTCCGTACCGCCGTGATCAACGCTTTCCAGAACCTGAGCGACCCGGCCAACCCCGGTGCGCAGGTGGTGCTGCGTATCTTCCGCAAGGAAGAGCTGCGCAACGTGGATGGCAGTGATTCGCTCTATCCCAACCGCAGCGGTGACGTGGTCGTCGTCCTCAAACCGCCGTACCAGTTCGACGCCGCAACCCAGGGCCAGACGATTGCCTTCTCGCAGTTCTTTGGCCAGCACGGTTATCTGCCGGAGACGGTCGATTTCGCCAGCGGCGTCAACATGCATGCGACGTTTGTCGCCGCCGGGCCGGCCATTCGCCGGCAGGGTCCGGTGAACGGGGTGCGCGCCGTCGACCTGGCACCCACCGTCGCCTTTTTGATGGGTGTGCCCGGTCCGATCAACGCCCGT
>JAYRNS010000160.1:0-2238 GCA_041912075.1 Anaerolineae bacterium | reverse complement strand
GCCTGGCCGGCTGCTGCGTCAGCCGCCAGCCCCGTGGTGGCTTCGCCCGCCGCGGGCACACCCCTTGGCCTCATCCCCACCGGCTCCGAGTGGGAAGTGGTCACGGCCAGCGGGCGCGACGGGCTGGCCCAGATCAGCGATGGTGTCTCGCTCAACGATGCCGGCGATGTCGCCTTCGCCGGGACGCTGCCTTCGGGCTACAAGGGTCTGTGGGCCGGCTGGCACAACTGCATCCTGCACCACATCACGCCCAACCGGCCGCATAACTTCTCACGCGCGGTGATCATCAACAACCAGGCGCAGGTCATCGCGCAGGACGAAGCCATTCCTTCGACTTTCCTGCGTATCTGGGACGCCACTGCGGTCAATTCCGACCACATCATCGCCACCGGTGGACCGGACTGGGACGACGATTTCGACATCGTCTACAGCCACCCGCTCATCGACAACCAGGGTCGCACGGTCTTCGCCGCCCGCGAAGGCGCCAACGACCTGCTCATCCTGCCCAGCACCCAGCTGACCCTGCCCATCCCACTGCGGCCCAGCCTGGCCGACAACGGTACCGTCGTGGTGCGCACGCCCGATCCGTCCGGGCTGGCCATCCGCCGCTTCAACCTGGACGGCTCGCACCCCGAAGAGGTCGCAGCCACGCTGTGGATGTTCAGCGACCTCGGCGTCAGCCCGGGTATCAGTGAGGACAGTCGCGTCGTTGGCTTCTACGGCAACCTGACCCAGGCCGGCGCCGATTACCTGGGCACCAGCCCCGGCCCCGGTATCTTCGTGGCCACGCGCAGCGGCGCCGGTGAATGGTTGATCCAGCGTGTCGCGGGTACCGCCGGCAACGGCCAGATGGAAAATGGCGAAGCGTGGAATGACGCCAATGGCAATGGCACGGTCGACGCCCAGGAAGACCAGGGCCCGCACGCCAGCTTCCGCAGCGATGACCGCGTGGCCGTCACGGCCTACGCTACCGAAAGCCCGCTGGCGATGGTCGTCTACGTGGCCAAAGACGCCCTCGGCCGGCCCGGCATCTACGGCACCTGGTACGAGGTCGATCCCACCACCGGCGCCGCGACACTGCGTGGCCAGGCCACGATCCTGGCCCCTGGCGCCACCCTGCCCGGCCTCACCGGCGAGGTCTACGACGTCGGTCTGCACGACCCGGTCAACCGCGGCCATACCGTAGCTTTCTGGGCACGCCTGGTGGATGAAACCGGCGACACCGCCGTCCTGCGCGCCAAACCGCTGCGCCGGCCGGTCGTGATCGTCCCCGGCATTGGCGGGACGTTTGGTGCTGACGCCGAGCAGTGGTTCTTCAACCGCGGCGTCCACCCCACCGACCTGGTCATCGACCCGCTGGTGCACGTCTACGACGACCTGATCCAGACACTCAAAAACGTTGGTTATGTCGAAGGTGAAACCCTGTTCGTGGCCAACTATGACTGGCGTATGCCACCCGGACCACTCGACGGCACCTTCGACGGTCACATCAGCGGGCTGAGCGCGGCCTCGATCACCGACGACACCTACGACTATGCGGTCGATTACCTCGGTTATTACCTGGAACAGGCCGCGGTGCAGTGGCAGCTCACCCACGGCACGCCGCTGGAGAGCGTCGACATCATCGCCCACAGCACCGGCGGTCTCGTCTCGCGCACCTACATCCAGAGCGATGCCTACGGCGGCAACACGGGCAGCATCACCCTACCCACCGTGCACAACTTCATCATGATCGGCGTGCCCAACCGCGGCGCATCCAAAGCCTGGAGCCCGCTGCACAACAACTGGAAGGCCGATCCGGCCTACCGCATCGTGCTCTCCAAAATCCTGGACATCGCCTACCAGAAGGTGCTGCGCGGGCGGGTGATCAGCGGCCCGACGCCGATCAGCCTGGCGTCGATCACGAACAACGGCCAGCCCGACCAGATCATGTTCATCCACCAGTACGTGCCGACGATCCGCACGCTGCTGGCCACCTACAACTTCCTCGACGTCAACGGCACGGTCGGCAACGTCAACCAGGACCCCGCAGCGCGCAACAACGCCCTGCTCGACCTCAACAACGGCCTCGACCTGACGCGCACCGTCGGCGACCCTGCGACCAACGATTGGGTCGAGCGCGTGCACCTGGTCACCACGATGTATGGCCTGTCCGAGGAGACCGCCGTGCGTGCAGTCGAACACGTTGGCCCGCCCGGTGAGATCCTGCCCTTCACCAATTTCCGCGGCCGCGACCCG
>JAYRNS010000159.1:0-20807 GCA_041912075.1 Anaerolineae bacterium | reverse complement strand
CGCCCCCCCCCCCGCGCGGCGCCCCCCCCCGCGGGTGCGGACTCCGCTTGTACCGCGTTAGGTTGCTTTGGCAGCTGCCGGTGAGGTCATTGGTCTCACCGGCAGCTGCGCGTGTGACACCGTCGCGCTTTTTTCGAGTGGGTCACCTGCCACGATTGTACCCATGGATCGAGCGCAACCGATGGCTGTGCTCAAACCAAGTGACACACTAGTAACGGGCTGCCGCGACCTGTGTGCCCCAGGCACCGCCCGTGTTGGCAAACTCGCCATACATCCACACCTGGTTGGCGTCGCCACCATCCCGGCAGATGCCAAAATAGTCACCCCAGCGACCACCCGTGTAGGCGCTGGCACCGGCCCGGATCAGCGCACTGCCCTGCAGGGTGTTGGCGGCGTCGGTTGCCCGGCGACCGGTCTGGCGCAGCTGGCCAAACTCGCCGCTGCCGGCCCGGCTGAACACCAGGTAGGTATTGCGGCTGAGATCTGTCTGGATGGCCGGGAAGAAGTAGTACAGACCCGAGGCACCGAAAGCGTTTTGCTGGACGACGGTTCGACTCGGGACGTCGATCTCGTACCACTGCGCCACTGCGCGCGCCTCAGAATCGCCGCTCCACGTGTATTTCGACGTCTGGCAGGTCCACAAACGCTGGGTTGTGCCGACGTACTGGAACACGGCGTGCATTAGACGTGAATCGTTCGTTTCCAGGCGCGTCGTCGTGCCGGGCTGCTGGGCATCGGGCGGCAGGTCATAACTGCGGCACGACACGGCCGCAGACGCCAGCGACGGCGCACCACCGCTCCAGAAGGCGATCGGGTTGTTCAGCGTCCACAGGGTCAGTGTGCTGCCAGATGGCCACAGCCCATTGACCAGGTACGCGGCGGGGTTGCCGCCGGTACCACGGAAGTGTTTGGCCGGCAGCACGGTAAAGGCCATCGAGCTGTCGGGATTGCGCAGACCCCACAGATCATACCAGCGGATCGAATGCCCGGCACCCGTACCCCCGGCGTACAGCTCAGCCTTGTTCAGGATCCGCAGTTTGCTGTAGACGAAACCGCCCCCAATCTGGAACATGTTACACGTGATGTAAATACCCTGCGTATCGAACCCCAGCATCGGGTAATCGGCCCAGTTGTTGGTGGCGGCACTACCGTTGACACTTGCGTCCAACGCCCAGACCCAATACGCCCCGCCGGGATCTCCCGTCTGGGTGACACCAACCATCAGCCACGAACCGGCCGGTGAGGCGCGTCGTGCTGCGGCGACGACGATGTAGCGCCCGCTGTAATGATCGTAGGCCAGCTGCGGGTCGAAGATCTGGGCACCCGATGGCAGGACCGGGCTGAAAAGGGTCGTCATGTTTGGCCAGCGGAAGAGCAGGGTGCCGCTCTTGGAGTATCCCGCCAGGTCCGTGTTGACTGCCACGAGGACGTGGCTGGGGCCGACGGCGATGTTGTTGTCTGGTGGCTGCCAGCCAGTGGCCGGGATGCCAGCAAAGTTCGCGGTCATACCCGGGGCGGCCGGTGTGGGTCCCGCTGCCATCAGACCAGCCGGTTCGACGCTGGCGGCCTCAGGAAAATCCAATTCAACGGCAGCTGCAAACGCGGTCTGTTCACCACTGGGGTCAGCCTGTGCCTCATCGCCGGGCAGCAGGGCCTGCATCGGATCAGCGACGCGTGCGGCCATCTCCAGTGACCGGTATTCATCCATGCTGACCGGGAAACGCGTCACCATCCAGTCTGGGCGGGCCGGGCTGGGTGCAAACGCCATGAGTTCGGCAACGGTGACGTCGGATAAGCTGCGGCTGGCGCCTTCAGTGGCTTCACTGCCGGCACCAAAATACGTATCGGCCACGGTGGGTCCTCCTGTGGATGAAATGGGGTTAGCCGGGCCAGAAGGGCTCACGGCTGCTGTGGGGGCGCCCGCGTCGGCCTGGGCACCTCGGGTGGCTGTCTCGTCGGTGACAGATGCGATTGTCTCAGGGAGGTCAGGAAGGATGGCTCGCGCTTTGAGTGCGCGAAGCTCGTCTTCGGACACGGGGGTTCCAATGCCGATGGTGGCGGGTGATTCGCTCGGCGTCGGCGGTCGTGCGCCCGGCTCGAGCGAGGGTTGGCTCGGCTGGCCCTCGCCGGTGCCCGTGGCGGCCGGTGTCTTCTTTTTCCTTTTGTCGGGCATGGGTGACTCCTTTACATCGTGGCTCCACTGTCAACTAATATTGACGTCATTCAGCCGCCCATTGTTACACCATCAGCTGGCGGTGCGCGACGGCCAGCGTGGCAGCACGCAGGGTGGATGCGCGGGCCAGCAGACTGTCGAGCTGGGCACGCGTGGCGGTCACAAACGATGGGTCCTCAATGGTGGTCAGGTTGACCTGGACGTTGAGCGCGGCGCCTTGGGCAGCGGCCTCGGCCAGCAGGGCGCCGCTGATCGCATCGGTGATGGCATTGGGATTGCCCAACTCGACCACCTGCACGCACAGCGCCAGTGCCTCGATGGCCGCAGCCAGTGTCTGCAGGGGTACAACCGTCGCTCGCTGGTACGCCATCTGGACAGCCGCCTGGCGTTCCTGCTTCTGGTCATCCGTATCTTTCGGCAGCCGGAATGCCGCCATCACGGCGTCGAAGGCCGCCGCATCGGTCGTGGCGAGGGTCAACAGCTGCGACCGCAGCTGGTCGGCCGTCGCAATGGTCTCTTGCATGGTGGCATCGACCGCGGCAAACTTTGGCCGGCCAGCCGTCAGGCGCGCCACCATCGCAGCCAACGAGGCGGCCAGCGCCGCGACCACCGCCGCCGTACTGCCACCCCCCGGTGCGGCCGTAGCGGCCGCCAGGGCATCCGTGAACTCGGTCAATGTGTATTCGGAAAACGGTTTGTCCATGGTAACTAGATTTTACCTGATGTGGCGCGATTTTGCCAACGCTCGAAGATGGTTTGCACGCCGGCAACCCTGGAACCGCTGCCCGGCTCGCGGGCCCATTGGGAGCGCCGCGGGTTTTGTGGTACAATCACGGGTAGAAGTCCATGCCCATGCAGGAGGTACTCTGTGCCATTGTTCGGACGCGATCGCGGCCGCGGTAAGGCCGAAGTCATCGAGGGTTCGCCTGAACCCGTCACCCAACCAGAACCAAGCATCGAGCCAAACAGCCAGATTCCAGGCGACCTGCCGGTTCTGCCGCTGCGCGGTGTCGTGGTGTACCCGATGATGTGGCTGCCGTTGACCGTTGGCCAGCCGCGATCCATACGCCTGATCGATGCGACGGTGGCCGAGAGTCGGGTCATTGGACTGGTCACCAGCCGCGACCCCGAAATGGAGGAACCGGCTCCGGGTGAGTTGTTCGACATCGGCACGGCAGCCGTCGTGCACCGGCTCCTGCGTGCCCCCGACGGCACGGTACGCCTGATCGTGCAAGGTCTCGAGCGGATCAAGGTCGGCCCCTATACCCAAACGGAGCCATTCCTGCGTGCCCAGGTCAGCGCCGCACTCGACGAACTGGAGGACACCGTAGAGGTCGAGGCGCTGTCGCGCAACGCCCAGGACCTGTTCCGCCGCCTGATCCAGCTCGTGCCACACCTGCCTGATGAGCTCGAGATGGCGGCCATGAACGTGGAAGACGCCCGGCAGCTGGTTTACCTGGTTGCCTCCAGTCTGCGCCTTGAGCTGGCGGATGCGCAGGAGATCCTCGAGATCAACAGCGTGCGCGACAAACTGATCAAGCTCAACCAGCTGCTGGCCAAGGAGCTGGAGGTGCTGGAATTGGGGCGCAAGATCCAGTCAGAAGCCCAGTCTGAAATGGAGAAGATGCAGCGCGAGTTCTACCTGCGCGAACAGCTCAAGGCGATTCAAAAGGAACTGGGTGAAGACGACGAACAAACCGCCGAGGTGCGTGAGCTCGAAACCCGCATTGCCGAAACCGGTATGCCGGAGGAGGCCAACAAGGAGGCCCTGCGCGAGCTGGACCGCCTGCGTAAGATGCCCCCGCAGGCGGCCGAATACGGCGTGATCAAAACCTACCTCGACTGGATGGTGAGCCTGCCCTGGAACAAAACCACCGAGGACCACCTTGACATTGCGCACGCCCGCGCCGTGTTGGACGAAGATCACTACGACCTGAAAGAGATCAAGGAGCGCATCCTCGAGTTTCTAGCCGTGCGCAAGCTGCGCGCCGAACGCAAAAGCCAGACCGCAGACAACGACGACTCGCCGCGCGACCAGATCCGCAAGGAACGCGAAGGGGTGATCCTGTGTTTCGTGGGACCGCCGGGTGTTGGTAAGACCAGCCTGGGGTTGTCGATTGCCCGCGCCATGGGACGTACCTTTGTGCGTCTGGCCTTGGGCGGTATCCACGACGAGGCCGAAGTGCGGGGATTTCGCCGCACCTATATTGGTTCGATGCCAGGGCGCATCATGCAGATGCTGCGCCGGGTCGAGACCAAAAACCCGGTCTTTATGCTCGATGAGGTGGACAAGCTTGGGCGTGATTTCAGGGGTGATCCGTCGTCTGCTCTGCTGGAGGTTTTGGACCCCGAACAGAACAGCGAGTTTCGCGATCACTATCTGGACGTGCCCTTTGACCTCTCGCAGGTCATGTTCATCACGACGGCCAACTGGCTGGAGACCATTCCCGAACCACTGCTCGACCGCATGGAGATCCTGCAGCTTTCGGGGTACACCGAGCACGAAAAAGTCAAGATCGCCCAGGGTTATCTGATCCCGCGCCAGATTCGTGAGAACAGCCTGCGCCACGGTGAAGTCACGATCGAAGAGGCCGCGCTGCACAAAATCATCAGTGATTATACGCGCGAGGCGGGCGTTCGTGCCCTGGAACGTCAAATTGGCAAGATCTGCCGCAAGGTGGCCACACAGGTTGCCGAGCTGGGTGCCAGCGATGGCGCTGAATTCAAACCGGTCGTGGTCACAGCCGACAACCTGAACGAGCTGTTAGGGAAACCGCGCTTCTACAATGAAGTGGCGGAACGCACCGAGCGGCCCGGTGTGGCGACCGGCCTGGCTGTGACGGCGGTGGGGGGCGACATCCTGTTCATCGAAGCGACGCGCATGAGCGGTGGCAAGGGATTCACCGTGACCGGCCAGCTGGGCGAGGTCATGAAGGAATCGGCCCAGGCTGCGCTCAGTTTTGTGCGTTCCATGGCCAGGGAACTGGCAGTGGACGAAGAGTTTTACAGCCGCAGCGACATCCACCTGCACGTCCCCGCCGGCGCGGTGCCCAAGGATGGGCCGTCGGCCGGCGTGACGATGGCCACGGCGCTGGCATCTCTGCTGACCGGACGTCCGGTGCGTGCCAACGTGGGCATGACAGGCGAGATTACCCTGCGCGGCCAGGTGCTGCCGATCGGCGGTGTCAAGGAAAAAGTTCTGGCCGCGGCGCGCGCCGGGCTTGACACCGTGATCTTACCCAAACGCAACGAACCCGATCTGGACGATCTGCCAGAGGAAGTGCGCAACAAGATGTCGTTTGTGTTGGTCGAGTCGGTCGCTGAGGTGTTCCAAACTGCGTTATGCCCCCCGCCCAACGTCACCGACCTGGCTGCCACAGGCGAGGCCTCGCCCGCCGAACCGGTATCCGCCCCGGTATAGGCGTTTTGTGACGGCGCGCTCGCTCGTGGTGGTGTCTCTGCTGTGCCTGTTTGTGGCAGCTGCTTTGAGCTACCCCGCCATCACGCGTGGCGACATCTATGACAACGCCATCGGTGGGCGTGTCGGGGACGCGGCGCAGTATATCCGCATGTATCAGGGAACACCCCTGGCCGAGGTGGCTCGGCCTTACCGTTACCGCATTATGACACCCCTGCTGGCTCGCCTGGTGCCGTTTTTGCCTGCCAGCATCGCGCAGTATTACCAGGTGAGCCCCGAGAAGATCATCGCCTTCAAATTTGGTCTTGTCAATCTGGTTGGTCTGGCCGTGGCTGGGGTTGCCTTGTACAGCTTTGTGCGCCGCCTGGGTTTTTCGGCGTTGGAAGGGGTGGCGGGTGCCCTGTTGTTTTACACCGCGTTTCCGGTTGTCGTGTACGGTGCTTCTCCCCTGGTCGACGCCTGGGCCTATGCATTTCTGGCCCTCGGGTTTCTGTGCATCATCACCCAGGCGGTCTGGCCGTTGGCTGTGGTGTTTGTGCTGGGTATGCTTACCAAGGAAACGACCCTGCTCGTCTTGTTGGGCATCCTGTTTCTGGTGCCCGGCGGCTCGAGCCGCCGGCGTCTGCTGGCTGCGTGTGTACCTGGTCTGTTGGTTTTCCTTGGTCTGCGCTGGCTGCTGCCAGGAGGATACGGTTATGACAGCGGCCTGCTGACCCTGGTGACGAGTCTGACCGCCTTGATGACACCCACGCTGCGGCACGTCCTGATTGTCTTCGATCTGGTGATGGCATTTGGTTTTGTATGGTGGCTGGCCTGGCAGGGCTGGCGTCACGCCGGCCCGCTGCCCCGGCCGGCGTGGCAGCACCTGGCCTGGCTAGTCCCGGTGACCATGGTGGCCCAGCTGGCCATCGATTTCAATTATTTCGGTCGGGTCGTCTTTTTTGCCTTCCCGGCTATCATCCCTCTGGCCCTGTTGGGGCTGCGGCATGTCTTGACAGAATGATAATTGGACGAATGTCCAGAAATATGCTATACTTTGTCGAATCCAGGAGCGGCCGCTGGAAATATTGAACGGCCGCAAAGATTGCATACCGTTTCCAAGGTAAAACCTGCGCACGCTGCGCCTATTTATTGGAGACGGTCTATTTATGAAGGAGAATTGTTCCTAGTTTGGCATCGAAGAAACTGAAGCGCCAATGGCGCCTGATGGACCTCCACCTGCACACACCGGCATCGGCGGACTGGCAGGAACCGGGGGTCACCTATCTGGATTGGCTGCAAAAGGCCGAGGCACGCGGCCTCGACGTGGTGGCCATTACAGATCACAACACTGTGGCTGGCGTAGCTCGTCTGCGCCAGGAAATCGAGCGGCTGCACTGGCTGGAGCAAAACGGCCGGTTGCGACCGCAGGAAAAGAAAACACTCGAAGAATACCGGCGGATTGGAAACAAACTCCTCGTTCTGCCAGGCTTCGAGTTCACCGCCACGCTCGGGTTTCACATCCTGGCCATATTTCCACCCGAAACCTCGGTACGGGCGCTCGAGCTGCTGCTCCTGCGCTTGAACGTGCCGCCGGCCAAACTTGACCTGGGCTCGACCGAAGTTGGCGCCAGTGCCGACGTGCTGACGGCCTACCGGCTGATCGACGAAGCCGGTGGTCTGGCCATCGCGGCGCACGCCAACTCGACGCACGGCGTGGCGCTGCGTGATTTTCCGTTTGGCGGACAGACCAAGATTGCGTTTACGCAGGATACCCATCTGCACGCGCTGGAAGTCACCGATCTGGACAGCCGCAGCCGCCGGTCGACGGCCAAGTTTTTCGACGGCTCCAAACCCGAATATGCCCGTCGTATGCACTGCATCCAGGGTTCGGATGCCCATCGTCTGCACAGACACCCGACCGAGAAACATCTGTTGGGTGTTGGCGATCGTGTCACCGAGATATTTGTTCCCGAGGTCACGTTCGAGGCGATTGCTGAAGTTCTCAAGGGTAACGATTTTGCCTGCACGCGCCCATACCGGCCAAAGAAAGAGCCGTTCGACTACATTGCCGCTGCGCGCGACCAGGGTCCAAACATCGTGCAGTCATTCCACGAGAATTGGGCGCGCCACGGTGGCCGAATGCACGCGATCTTGTGCGATGTCGTGGGTTTTGCCAACACCAACGGCGGTACCGTGTACGTCGGCGTCAGCGCCACGCGCAAGGGCCAGCCAGTGGGCGTGGACATGCCTGACGATGCCATCACAACGCTGCGCACCGAAGTGCAGCGCACGATCGTCCCACCGCTGGACGTAACGTTCGACGTTTTGGAGTCACAAGGACGGCCGGTGGTGCGCGTGATGGTGCCGGAAGGCAAAGAGAAACCGTACTGTCTCGACGACAGCAAGATCTATGTGCGCCAGGAAGCTGAAACCAGCATGGCCGTGCGTGACGAGATCGTCCAGCTCGTGCGTGGTACGCTGCACGAACAGCTGCGGGCCGAGATTCTCAGCGAGCTGACACCTGAAAGCAAACCGGCCGCCAAGGCACCGGCGCGCCGCAGCCGGCGTACGACAGCCGTGCCGGCGATCGAGGCCGTCGCCGAACCCGTTGTGCCAGAAGCGCCCGTCATCGAAGTCGAAGTGGTGACGGCCGAGGTCGAAGAAGGCGAATTCGAGCCCAACGAGAATTTGGCGCTGAGCAGTCCCGCACCCAAGGTGGGGGTCGAGATTCTCAACGGCGAGCAGGGCAAACCACGACAGAGTCACGTCATTCGCGATCTGCGAAATGGCATGGTCATCCGCAACGTCACCCGCAAGTCGGCGCGTAAGCTGTGGAGTTATGCGATTTCGCAGTACGAAACGAACCCGGTCGATGCCGAGAAGGTGCAGTGGCGGGGCGACGTCGGTCTATGGCAGGCCAGCAAGCGGGCAGGTAAGATCCGTTATGACCTGGTTCAGCGAGCGACGGACGGTCTGCATGTCTACTACGGCGTCACCGAGGATGGCATGGACGGCCCGTGGCGGCAGTTTTTAGTCGAAGAGGATCGTCGATAGACCGTTTTGCCCTGAAAACGGGCTAATACGACGTGCTGCCGTCGCAACCCTCAAGGCTGCGATGGCAGCACGTACATCACCATGATCACCGCAATGACCCACAACATCACGTCAATCAGCAGCGGCCGGTCACGCAGCAGCAGCTCTTCGGGCGCGCCCCCTTCGCCTTTGACGTGAATCAGGTATAAATAGCGAAACAAGCCATACAGCACAAAGGGGATCGTCAGCATCATGGTGTGGTTGAGCGGCAAATTCGGCGCGGAAAACGTGTATAACGAGTACGCCATGACGATGGTCGACGTGACCAGCGCAATCATCTCGTCGATAAAACGCAGGTTGTAGTTGTCCAGGCTGGCCCGGTGGCTCGACGCTTTGTCGTCCAGCAGAATCAGCTCGTGCCGGCGTTTGCCCATCACGAGGAACAGGGCCAGCAGGACCATACAGACATAGAGCCACGGTGAGAATCGTTCGACCTGGATGACGGCCACACCACCGGCTACGCGCAGGACAAAACCGCTGGCGAGGACCAGCAGGTCAACGATGACGACATGTTTGAGATAGAAGGTGTACGCCAGGGTCAGCAGCAGGTAGCCGGCCAAAATCACACCAAACGAAGGGCTTAACCAAAAGGCTACCGGCAGGCAGACCACGACGAACACGGCGGCGGCCGCCACAGCTATCCAGGGGGGCAGAATACCAGCAGCCAGCGGGCGGTTACGTTTCGTTGGATGCTCACGGTCTTTTTCGACATCCACCAGGTCGTTGATGAGATAGGTGGCGCTGGAAATCAAACAGAAGCAGACGAACGCCAGCGTGGTACGCAGAAACAGCACCGGCTCGAACAGTTTGCCGTCGAAGACCAGGGCCGCATAGACGAACCCGTTCTTTGTCCATTGACGCGGGCGCATGGTTTTGAACAGCGCCCGTCCGATGGTCACGAGATTCGGTTTGGATTTCGTTGAGGTTTGTGCCAGATCGGTCATAGACAAAAATCTTACCGTAAACCGGCAGGTTCGTCAACTGACGATCACACAAACAATCTCAAGGCAAATTCTTCGCCAATTTCTGGAGTTATACACACGCCGATGCCGAAGCTGCGGCTGGATGCCTATCTCGTCACTGCCGGCCTGGCCACCAACCGCACCCAGGCCCGCGGCCTGATCCTGGCCGGACGCGTACGCGTCGCCGGTGCCGTGGCCGACAAACCAGGCTGGTTGGTGCCTGACGGCACTGCGGTGGTGGTCGAGCCGGCGGCCGAGTACGTCAGCCGCGGCGGCTACAAACTGGCGCATGCGTTGGATACATTCCAGATCGACGTGCGCGGTCTGACCTGCGCCGACGTTGGGGCCTCGACCGGCGGCTTTACCGACTGTCTCCTGCAGCGCGGTGCTGCCCACGTGTTTGCGATCGATGTGGGTTACGGGCAGCTGGCCTGGACCTTGCAGCAAGACCCGCGTGTGACCGTGTTGGACCGGACGAACGTGCGCTACCTCACGAACTTGCCAGCCGGCGTACGCGTGGACCTGGTGACGATCGACGTCGCCTTCATCAGCCTGGGACTCGTGGTCCCGGTGGTACGCCGCTGGCTGTCCGCAGCAGCACCCAGCGGCATCATTGCGCTGATCAAGCCCCAATTCGAGGCCGGTCGCGCCCATGTCGGGAAAGGGGGCGTCGTACGCGATCCACGCATACACCGCGTGGTCCTGACGGAGGTTCTCACGCAGGCAGTGTCCGAAGGTCTCGACGTGCTTGGCCTGACATCCTCACCCATCACAGGTCCTGCGGGCAACATCGAATTCCTGGCCTGGCTGCGCCCGGGCACTGGTACCGGCGATGTCAGCGCCCTGGTCGAAGGCTGCGTGCCAACCCCGGATCCCTGGTCCCCATCGCAAAAGGCACCTCTCTAGATTTGACAACACCCCCTCTGTACAATATAATGTCAGCTTGCGCGTAACGCGCCTGGTGTACTTAAAGACCATGTTGGGCATTGTGACGCAACCCATCCGTGGAGGGACTGGGTCTACAACGACTTAGACCGCACGATGGGTTATTTATTGTGGAGCGGTACCGGCACGTGATCACTTTTCGAATACCGCTCCAGTTTATTTGCCTGTTGAAGGAGAAGACGGCGCATGACTAACTCTGTCGTGGATGCGCGGGCACACACTGGTGCCAATGGCTCGGGTCCGGTGGCTTTGGGATCGAACCGGTCCCTGGGGGTACGTAAGAATTATGGCCGCATACCGGACGTTCACCCACTGCCGGCTTTGATCCAGGTCCAGCTCAAAGCATTTGAGTGGTTCAAATCGGAAGGCCTGCGCGAGCTGTTCGAAGAGATATCGCCCATTGTCAGCTTCAACAAACAACTCGAGTTGCACTTTGGTGATTTTTGGTTTGGCGACCCCAAACATTCAGAGAAAGAATGCCGTGACCGCGACATGACTTACGCGGCCCCGCTCTGGGTCAAGGTGCGCCTGATCAACAAGAGCACCGGGGAAATTCCAGAACAGGAAGTGTTCATGGGAGATTTCCCGCTCATGACCGAAAATGGCACGTTTGTCATCAACGGTGCGGAGCGTGTGGTCGTCAGCCAGCTGATCCGCTCGCCGGGTGTCTATTTCAAAGTAGAAGAAGACCGCACCACCGGTCGTGAGTTGTGTGCGGCCAAGCTGATCCCCAGCCGCGGGGCATGGCTCGAGTTCGAGACCAGTAAACGTGACATTGTTTCGGTCAAGGTTGACCGCAAGCGCAAGCTTCCGGTGACCGTCTTGCTGCGCGCCATCGGTTTTGGCAGCGATGAAGAAATTCTGTCGCTGTTCCAGGAGGTCGATACCGTCCCGGATCACCAGTACATTGCGTCCACCATCGAGCGCGACCCGACTTCGACCCCCAACGTATCGGATGCCGAGCGTGGTGTCAAAGAAGCCTTGTTGGAATTCTATAAGAAACTGCGTCCCGGCGATCCGCCGACCGAGGAGAACGCGCGCAACTTCATGCAGAACCTGCTGTTTGTGCCGCGGCGTTACGATTTGGGCCGGGTGGGGCGTTACAAACTCAACAAACGGCTGGACCTGCCCGTGCCGCTGAGCACACGCATCCTGACCAAGGACGACCTGGTAGCCGTCATCCGGCGCATGATCCAGATCAACAACGGAGTCTTTCAGCAGGACGATATCGATCACTTGGGCAACCGGCGGGTCAAGACGGTTGGCGAGCTGATTCAAAACCAGCTGCGCATTGGTCTGCTGCGTATGGAACGTGTGGTGCGCGAGCGGATGAGCACGCGCGATCCGGAGCAGATCACACCGTTGGGGTTGATCAACATCCGGCCAGTGGTGGCCGCCACGCGCGAGTTCTTTGGCGGCAGCCAGCTCAGCCAGTTCATGGACCAGACCAACCCGCTGGCCGAGCTGACGAACAAACGCCGTCTGAGTGCACTGGGTCCGGGGGGACTGCGGCGTGAGCGTGCCGGCTTCGACGTGCGCGACGTGCACCACAGCCACTACGGGCGTATCTGCCCGATCGAGACACCCGAAGGTCCCAATATCGGCTTGATTGGCTCGATGGCGACGTTCTCGCAGGTCAATGAATATGGTTTTATCGAGACACCGTACCGCCGGGTGCTTAATCAGGTGCCCAACGACGTCGAGTCGCTGCTCGGTCGTACCCTGCGCGAGCGTCTCGTCGATCCCGTGACCAAAGAAGTCATTGCCGAGTCCGAGACGGTCATCGACGACGACCTGGCGGCGTTGATTGCCAGTTATGCCGAGGCGTATCCCCAGGTGCGTATCAAGCCGCATGCGACCGAAGAGGTCGTTTACCTGGCTGCCGACGAAGAGGATCGTTATTCGATTGCCCAGGCCAGCGCGGCCATGAACCGGCGTGGGGAGTTTGTCAACCCGCGTGTGTCGGCACGCCGCGGCAATGACTTTCTGTTCGAAGCGCCGGAGCGCATCGAATACATGGACGTGTCGCCCAAACAGAGCGTGAGTGTGTCGGCCGCACTGATTCCTTTCCTGGAGCACGACGATGCCAACCGCGCCTTGATGGGGTCGAACATGCAGCGCCAGGCTGTGCCGCTGCTGCGGCCGGAGGCACCGATCGTCGGTACCGGCATGGAATACCAGGCGGCGATCGACTCGGGGCAGGTCGTGATTGCACGTGCGGCTGGCGAAGTGGTGAGTGTCACCGGCACCGCGATCGTCGTTCTGGAGGAAGACGGTACGCGCCGTACCTATTCAATGCGCAAGTACGACCGCTCCAACCAGTCGACGTCGATCGACCAGCGGCCGGTGGTACACAAGGGCGAATGGGTTGTCGCCGGTTCGGTGCTCGCCGATTCGAGCTCGACCGAAATGGGTGAGCTGGCGCTGGGGCAAAATGTGCTGGTGGCGTTCATGAGCTGGGAAGGTGGTAACTATGAGGACGCCATTCTGATCAGCGAGCGTCTGGTGATGGAGGACAAATACAGCTCCATTCACATCGAGAAACACGAAGTCGAGGCGCGCGACACCAAGCTGGGTCCGGAAGAAATCACGCGTGACATTCCAAACGTCGGCGAAGATGCGCTCAAGGACCTGGACGAGGAAGGCATCATTCGTATTGGTGCAGAAGTAGGTCCTGGCGATATCCTGGTGGGTAAGATCACGCCCAAGGGCGAGACCGAGCTGACACCCGAGGAAAAACTGCTGCGCGCCATCTTTGGCGAAAAAGCGCGCGAAGTCAAGGACAGCTCGCTGCGCCTGCCGCACGGTGAAAAGGGCAAAGTGGTCGACATCAAAGTCTTCTCGCGCGACGACTACCGTGATCTGCCCGCCGGCGTGGAGAAAATGGTGCGCGTCAGCGTTGCGCAGCGCCGCAAGCTGATGGAAGGTGACAAGATGGCCGGTCGCCACGGCAACAAAGGTGTCATCTCCAAGATCGTGCCGGTGGAAGACATGCCCTATCTGGAGGATGGGCGACCGGTTGACATCATCCTCAACCCGCTGGGTGTCCCGGCCCGCATGAACATCGGCCAGGTGCTGGAAACCCACCTGGGTTGGGCCGCCAACCGGCTGGGCTTCCGCGTGACGACGCCGGTCTTCGACGGTGCGCGTGAGCGCGAAATCGAAGCCGAGCTGGCACGTGCCTGGCTGATCGACCTGGCCTGGCGCCAGGCAACCGAAGATGCCTGGGACTGGGTGCAGACACAGGACCTGCCGGCCGACTCGTTGGTGGATGACAGCGATGCCCGCCGCCGCTACCTGGTAAACACACTGGTGGTACGGGGCCACGATCCAGAACGGATCTACCGTGAGGAGGTCTACGCCCGTCGTGCCGTGCTGCAGGAGTGGCTGAGCGCGCGCGGATACGATCCAGGTGCCCTGCTGGTGTTCGAAGAAGACGACCGGGCACGTGTGGCGCGCGACGAAGCCGATGAACTGGCGATCGAAACCTGTCTGCGTGAATGGGTCCGGTATTACCAGGATGCGCAGGCATCCGATGCCAGTGCCGAGTCCACCTGGACGCCGGTTGACGTCGATACGCTGTCGCGCGACGAGGTCCTGGGTGCTGCCGAAGCCTTTAGTAGATCATCCGGTTGGCCTATCCCCACGACCGGCAAGATGATCGTGCACGATGGCAAGACCGGTCAGCCGTTCGACCGCCCGGTGACCGTGGGTATCATCAATATGCTCAAGCTGGCGCACCTGGTCGAAGACAAGGTGCACGCCCGTTCCACCGGTCCGTACTCGCTGGTGACCCAGCAACCCCTGGGCGGCAAAGCGCAGTTTGGTGGTCAGCGCTTCGGCGAAATGGAAGTGTGGGCGTTGGAAGCGTACGGCGCGGCGCATATCTTACAGGAGATGTTGACCGTCAAATCAGACGATGTGACCGGCCGGGTGAAGACGTACGAGGCTATTGTCAAGGGTGAACCGATTGCCGCACCGGGGGTGCCGGAATCGTTCCGGGTGCTGGTCAAGGAGCTTCAATCGCTGGGGCTGGCCGTCGAAGTGATCAACGAGAAGGATGAAGTGATCCAATTTGGCAAGGAAGACACCGATGAGCGGTTGCCGAAGCTGGGTTTCAGCCTGAGCCTGCCGGGGCCCATGGCGGGGCGCGATTAGGGATTGACGGGGGACAACGTGGAAGTCAACGATTTTGATGCGATTCGAATCAGTCTGGCGTCACCGGAACAAATCAGGTCCTGGTCGCACGGCGAAGTACTCAAACCAGAGACGATCAACTACCGCACGCTGCGACCAGAACGCGACGGGCTCTTCTGCGAGAAGATCTTTGGACCTACGAAGGATTGGGAATGTTACTGCGGTAAGTACAAGCGCGTCCGGTACAAGGGCATCAAGTGTGACAAATGTGGTGTAGAAGTTCTGCCCAGCCGGGTACGGCGCGAACGCATGGGCCACATCGAGCTGGCCTCACCTGTCAGCCACATCTGGTACGTCAAGGGTGTTCCGAGCCGGCTGGGTCTTTTGCTCAACATTTCGCCGCGCAATCTGGAGCGGGTGCTCTACTTTGCCCAGTACATCGTGACGCGGGTAGACGAAGAGGCGCGCGGACGTGCCATTCAGCGCCGCGATCGCGACCTGGGCTTGAAACAGACACGCCTCGAAACGGAACTGCAGGCGAAAATCGGCGATTACGACAACAGACTCACCGAAGCCCTGCTCAAGCTGGATGAAGAAGAGAGCAAACGCCTGGCCGAATTCGATGACGTGCTGGCACGCGCCACCAACGAAGCCATGGATCGGGCCGGTCGTTTGCAGCGTGAATTCGAGATGCAGGCGGGCAAACCGGCCAGCCGTCCGGTCGAACTACCCTGGTTGAGCGACCCGCTGATACCGGCCGGTGAAGTCATCGACCGGTCGGCGCTGACGGCGCTGAACGAGTCGGTGCAAACGCGCCTCAGCCAGCTGAAAGAAGAGAGCGACCGCGACAAAGCCAATGCCAGTCTGCTGATTGCGGCCAAACGCGACCGTTTGCGCCATGACGTGGCTGCCAAGATCGAAACGACCCAACGCGAGGTCGAGCGCCAGAAGGATGACCTGCGTACGGCACACGATCAGGACATTTCGGAGATGCGCAGCATCAAGGAACTGGAGTTGTTGACCGAAACGCGTTACCGGGAACTCCAGGAACGCTGGAGCTCTCTGTTCGACGCAGCCATGGGGGCCGAGGCGATCCGGGACGTGATCGCTCGTATCGATCTCAACCGGATGGCCAAGGAGCTGCGCCATGAAATCCGCATGACCAAGTCGAAGCAGCGGCGCAAAAAGGCAGCCAAACGCCTGCGGGTGGTCGAAGCCTTCCGCAAATCGGGCAACCGCCCGGAGTGGATGATCCTGACCGTCCTGCCGGTTATCCCGCCCGATCTGCGCCCGATGGTGCAGCTGGATGGCGGTCGCTTTGCCACCAGCGATCTGAATGACCTGTACCGGCGCGTGATCAACCGCAACAACCGTCTGCGCCGATTGCTGGAGCTCGGTGCGCCCGACGTCATTGTACGCAACGAAAAACGCATGCTGCAGGAGGCGGTCGACAGCCTGATCGACAACGGCCGCCGCGGACGTGCGGTGAGCCGCAGTGGCAAACGCAAGCTCAAGAGCCTCAGCGACATGCTCAAGGGCAAACAGGGACGCTTCCGCCGCAACCTGCTGGGCAAGCGCGTCGACTATTCGGGCCGTTCGGTCATCGTCATTGGCCCGACCCTGGCCCTGCACCAGTGCGGGCTGCCCAAAAAGATGGCGCTGGAGTTGTTCAAGCCCTTTGTCATGCGCCGGCTGGTGGAGTGCAACTACGCACACAACATCAAGAGCGCCAAGCGCCTGGTCGACCGGCTGAGCCCCGAGGTGTGGGACGTGCTGGAGGAGGTCACCCGCGACCGGCCGGTGCTGCTCAACCGCGCACCGACGCTGCACCGCCTGGGCATCCAGGCCTTCGAGGTGGTGCTGATCGAGGGGAATGCGATTCAGATTCATCCGCTGGTGTGCAGCGCATTCAACGCTGACTTCGATGGCGACCAGATGGCCGTGCACGTACCGTTGAGTGCTGAAGCGGTACGCGAGGCGCGTGAGCTGATGTTGTCGTCGCACAACCTGCTCAAACCAGCCAGTGGTGAACCAATCGTTGGCCCTTCCAAGGATATGGTCTTGGGCGTCTACTGGCTGACAACCGAAAAGCCCGGTGCCCGCGGTGAAGGCAAGGCGTTCACCGGTATGGACGAGGTCAAACTGGCTTATGAGTTGGGCAAGGTGGATTTGCGGGCGCGGATCAAGCTGCGTTACGAGGACTGGCTGCACGGTGTCTCGCTGGATGCCCTACGCCTGTCGACCGGCGTCCACGCGGCGCTGACCGCAGCCGGGGTCACCAGTGCCGGCCAGCTCGTGGAAGAAATGCAGAACAACCGGTCGACCCTGACGGCGTTGTCTGGTGTGGGTACCCATGGTCTGGAGGAGGCGCGGGCCAAGCTCATGCGCCTGGGTGTGGTGGCCGAGCAGCCCCGCGCGCACGGACTCATCGAAACCACGGTGGGGCGCGTGCTGTTCAATATGAACCTGCCCAAGGAACTGCGCTACGTCAGCAAGGTCATGGACAAGGGCTCGGTCAACAGTGTCGTCGCCGACTGTTACCAGCGGCTGGGTCTCGATGCCACAGCGGCCTTGGTCGATAAGATCAAGGAACTTGGGTTCCAGTATGCGACGCGCAGCGGTATGACCATTGCGGTCAGCGACATTCAGGTGCCTGACGTCAAACACCAGATCTTGCAGCAGACCACCTCCGAGGTGGAGAAGGCTGAGCGGCAGTACCGCCGCGGCCTGATCACCGAGGAAGAACAGTACAACCGGGTCGTGGAGCTGTGGACGCGGGCAACGGACGACATTACCGAGGCCGTGAAAAAGCAGCTCGACCCTCTGGAAGGTCTGGGGGCGATGGCCACGAGTGGGGCGACGAAGGGTGGTGTCACCCCAATTCGCCAGCTGGCCGGTATGCGCGGCTTGATGGCCGATCCATCAGGGCGCATCATCCCACTGCCGATTCGCTCGAACTTCCGTGAGGGGCTGACGGCGCTGGAGTATTTCCTGAGCACGCACGGCGCACGCAAAGGTTTGGCTGACACAGCGCTGCGCACGGCCGACGCGGGTTACCTGACACGCCGTCTGGTCGACGTGGCGCAGGACGTCATCATCACCGAGGACGACTGCGGCACCCAATCCGGCATCTGGATCGAAGCGCGCACCAGCAAGGAAATCGGCGAAGCCTTTGGCGAACGCCTTCTGGGTCGTTATGCCGCCGGACCCATTCTGCATCCGCAGACCGGCGAAATCCTGGTGGCCAGGGGGCAGATGATCGATGAGTCAACCGTCGCCAGCGTCCAGGCGGCCAAGGTGCCGCGTGCCTTCGTGCGCTCACCCCTGGTGTGTGAAACGTCCTTTGGTCTGTGCGCCACCTGTTACGGGCGCGACCTGGCGCGCGGCGGCATCATCGGGTCGGGCGAGGCGGTTGGCATCATCGCCGCCCAATCGATCGGTGAGCCGGGCACACAGCTCACGCTGCGCACGTTCCACACCGGTGGTGTGGCGGGCGCTGAAGACATCACGCAGGGTCTGCCGCGCGTCGAGGAGCTCTTCGAGGCCCGCAACCCCAAGGGTGAAGCGGTCATTGCCGAAATCGACGGTGTCGTGGACATCTACTGGGAGGGTGAGCTGCGCATGCTCAAGGTCACCCATACCGAGGTTACAGCACGCCAGGTGTCGATCCCGCGCAGTTACCGGCTGGCAGTCGAGTCAGGTGACCGGGTGCAGGAGGATACCCCGTTGGCGATCGTGTTGAGTGAAGAAACGGGTGAGCCGCTGCCAATCACCGCAGGGATGGACGGTCACGTCTTTATCGAAGAAGTCGAAGACGGCTGGCAGGCCACCGTACGACGTGAAGAGGTGCAGGTGTGGGAGCAGCCGATCCCACCCAGCGCACGTCTGCGTGTCGACCGGGGTGATGAGGTGCAGGCCGGCCAGCAGCTGACCGAGGGGGCGAAGAACCCGAGAGAAGTGCTGCGCATCCAGGGTCGCGATGCGGCCAACATGTACCTGGTCGAAGAGGTACAGAAGGTCTATCGCTCGCAAGGTGTCAACATTCACGACAAACACATCGAGGTTGTGGTGCGCCAGATGCTGCGCAAGGTCCGGGTCCGGGCCACGGGTGACAGCGAGATGCTGCCCGGCGAACTGGTCGACCGCTTCCGGTTCGATCAGTCGAACCGGCGCCTGGCCGAGCGTGGCCGGACACCAGCGCGTGGTGAGACGGTTCTCTTGGGTGTGACCAAGGCCTCGCTCAACACAGAGAGCTTCCTGGCCGCGGCATCGTTCCAAGAAACGACACGGGTGCTGACCGAAGCGGCCGTGCGTTCGGCGCAAGACGATTTGCGCGGTCTCAAGGAAAACGTCATCATTGGCAAACTGATCCCAGTTGGGACGGGCTTCAACCGTGAGCGGCGGCGGGTGACTGGAGACGGTCACATTGATGCCAGCGCTGAGGAAGCGGCCCTGGCGGAACGTGGGACCGTCGCCGAACACGGCGACGTGGAAGCGGAAGCCGATTAGCCCGATCGACGATGCGGGGGGCACCGATGACGTGCCCCCCGTTTTTTTGTGCAGTTTTAGGGTGTATGGCAATTACACAGTTGTCCCCAAACTCAAAAAGACCCTGGTACAATCTTGCACTTGCTGTGGAATCAGGTAGAATGAAAGTAACAAAGTTCTAAGAATACAGCCGTTTCCTCCGGCATCGTATATGGTAGGCCGGTTGTTTTGCCCACTGACCCTCTCGTTTGCCGGGTCCTGAGCCCCCGGCGGGCTCGTAACACCGCAGCGAGAGCTACACGGCGAAGACTTCGGAAGATCCGCCAGCTTTCCGAAGTCTTCCTGGTTTGGGGGAGGGAGTACGGAGTAGGGTTAGGGGTGGGGTTTGGTGTAGAGGCGGAATTGTTTGGGGGAGGTGTCGTGGTTGCGCCAGAAGCCGGCGTTATGGCAGGCGCGGTCCCAGGGGGTGTTGGTGGGGACGTGGAGGGAGAGCTCGATGCCCTGGTTCTGGCAGAGTCGCTGGCGCAGCGCGCGGGCCAGGACGGTCAGGTGTGGTTCGTCGCCTTCGGCAAACGCCCACCAGGCATAACCAGCGAGTGCGGCGGGTGCCGATTCGCTGTCTTCCGTTTCATCCTGGTTGTCCAGGCCGGCCGGTTCGATGGTCACGATGCCCCAGGCCAGGCGATCCGGTTGGGCCCACACCTGGCCCGCGCGCACATGTGCGGATAACTTGTCGAACGTAAACGGTTCGCACTCCCAGTCGAGCGTGTACCAACCGCCCAACGCGGTCAAGCTGGGCGAGTTGGCGAGCGAAGCCTGCAGCGCCGGCAGGTCCTCGACGCCCAGGACGACGAGGCCAGTGTCAGCAGACGCGATAGCGCCGTCTGGCTCTGCCAGGAGATGCAGGTAGCGTGTACGTCCCTGAACGGTCCAACCGTTGGCGTCACACAGACGCTGCACGGCGGTGGGGCCGGCATCGGCTGTCAGCAGCGCCCACGGTGACGCACCGGCTGCGGCCGCTGCCAGCTCACTCGCCTCGTGGATGCGCCGGGCAACACCCTGATGTTGCACATCTGGATCGACCCGCAGCCCCTGAAACCAGGCGTGGCCGTCTGCATGAACTGTTACCTTGGCCAGCGCGACTGGCCTTCCTGCCAGATCCCCCACCAGCATCGGACCCGGTACGTCGTTCAGCCAGTTATCGAAAACTTCTGCATCGACATAATCGTTACCCTCCCAGATGCGCCGGCAGAAGGCCACAACCGCATCACGATCAGCGGCCCGGGCGGGGCGGATCATCAAGTCTTGGTGTGTGTCGGCTGCGGGCATAATCTATCGCATGGCCTCCCAGATGTGAGTCTGCCAGGATTATTTCGAGTGCTTCGCAGTTTTGGGGCAACGAACGGCCGTCAACGAATGGGGGCAACGAATGAACGAATGCCACGTGGTCTTTTCCTGTACCTCCTGCAAAGAGGGTCTGTCGCCCTCCCAGATGGGACGTTTGAGCGCCATTGGCCGTCGTTTCACCGTCCGTATGCCTTTCTGACATGTACTCGGCCACTACATGGGGGTGCTGGCCCTGTGTGATTTGCCAAATCGACCTGATTGG
>JAYRNS010000158.1:0-2732 GCA_041912075.1 Anaerolineae bacterium | reverse complement strand
TCGGTTCCGTCCCGGTTGTGCCGGCTGCCTGCACCGGCAATGCCCTGTTGGGTGACGAAGGCTGCGTCACCAACGGCGCCAACGACTTCGACAAGATCTACTTCTGGAAGACGCCGGTCGCCCAGTGCGGCGAAGGTAAAGAGTGCGTCCCCTACCATGAGTGGGTCACCAACTACATCGCCGTCATCGGCGGCCGCTAAACACACCCATCGGGGGGCGCCACACCCACCAGTGCAGCGCCCCCCATCCAACATCGAATTTCCAACATCCAACTTCCAACCTCCAACCCAGGAGCACACCATGAACTACGACCTCTGGATCAACGGCGCCTGGACCGCCACGAACGGTGGCAGCCGGATGGCGGTCGAAAACCCGGCCACCGGCGAAGTGATCGCCCACGTCGTCGATGCCAGCCGCGCCGATGTCGATGCGGCCGTGCAGGCCGCCAGGATCGCCTTCTACGATGGCCGCTGGTCACGGCGTACGCCCGCCGAACGCTCGCTGGCGCTGTTTCGCCTGGCCGACCTGGTCGAAGGGCGCGCGGCCGAATTGGCACGCAGCGAATCACTCAACACCGGTAAACCCTACGCCTTCGTCAGCCTGGGCGCCGACGTGCCGTTCCTGATCGACAACCTGCGTTTTTTTGCCGCCGCCGCCCGCGACACCCATGGCTCGCACGCCGGTGAGTTCCTTGGCGGTTACACCTCGATGGTCCGGCGCGAGCCGGTGGGGGTCGTGGGTCAGATTGCCCCGTGGAACTATCCCTTGATGATGGCGGTGTGGAAGCTGGGGCCGGCCCTGGCTGCGGGGTGCACCGTCGTACTCAAGCCGGCGCCGGCGACCCCGCTGACCACCCTGATGCTGGCGGAACTCATCGCCGAAGCGGGTATTCCCGACGGCGTCGTCAACATCGTCACCGGTGGCAGCGACACTGGCCAGGCCTTGGTCGAGCACCCCGACGTGCGCATGGTCAGCCTCACCGGGTCGACCGCCACCGGCCGGCGGGTGATGGAAACGGCGGCCAAAACCCTCAAACGCGTGCACCTGGAGCTGGGTGGCAAAGCGCCGATCCTGGTCTTCGAAGACGCCGACCTCGACCTGGTCGCAGCCAAGGCCACGCTGGGTGCCACCTTCAACAGCGGCCAGGACTGTACGGCGGCCACGCGCGTCGTGGCGGCGCAGAGCCAGGTGGAAGCTGTAAAAGAAGCCCTGGTTGCCGCCATGCGCAGCGTGACGGTCGGTGATCCGTTTGCTGACGACGTGCAGATGGGGCCGTTGATTTCGCACAGCCAGCGCGAACGGGTGCGCGGCTTTATCGCACGCGCCCGCGCTGCTGGCGCCCGCATTCTCACCGGCGGCGACGCACCGGCCGGCTTCGACCACGGCTACTACTTTGCGCCCACCGTGGTGAGTGACGTCGACCAACGCGCCGAGATCGTGCAAAACGAAGTGTTCGGGCCGGTGATCACCGTGCAACCCTTCGACGACGAGGCCGAAGCGGTGCAGATGGGCAACGATGTGCCCTACGGCCTGGCGGCATCGGTCTTTACGCGTGACGTCGGGCGGGCCATGCGTGTGGCCGCGCAGCTCGAATACGGCACGGTGTGGATCAACGATCACATCCCGCTGACGTCCGAAACGCCCCACGGCGGGTTCAAACAGTCCGGTTTTGGCAAGGACCTGTCGGCCGAGGCCATGGGCGATTACCAGGTCACCAAACACGTCATGATTTCGCACGCGTAGATGATAGAGATGCCAACTCTTGAAGAGTTGGCAACTTTGGAGAGGATTGGCTCCGTGCCTGACGGTAACCACCAGATTCCGGCCATTCGTTTCATCGACGTGAGCCGTCATTTCGGCGAGGTCAAGGCGGTGGACAGCATCAGCCTGGACATTCGGGATGGCGAATTCTTCACCCTGCTCGGTCCCTCCGGCTCCGGCAAAACGACCAGCCTGCGTATGGTCGCAGGCTTCGAGCGCCCCAGCGGCGGCCAGATTTTTCTGCACGGGCAGGACGTCTCGCACCTGCCGCCCTACGAGCGTGACGTCAACACCGTCTTCCAGGACTATGCGCTATTCCCGCACATGACAGTGGCGGAGAACATCGGCTACGGGTTGATGATCAAAAAAGTGCCCAGGGACGAGCGCGAGCGGCGTGTGCAGGAGATGCTGGCCCTCGTGCACCTGCCCAACCTGGGGCCACGCAAGCCGTCGCAGTTGTCGGGCGGCCAGCGGCAGCGCGTCGCCCTGGCGCGCGCCCTGATCAACCGCCCGCGCGTGCTGCTGCTCGATGAACCGTTGGGTGCGCTCGACCTCAAGCTGCGCCAGGCGATGCAGATCGAGCTCAAATCGATCCAGCAGCAGGTCGGCATTACCTTCGTCTACGTCACGCACGACCAGGAAGAGGCGCTCACGATGAGCGACCGCGTGGCGGTGTTCAACCAGGGCAAGATCGAACAGGTGGGCACGCCGGCTGAAATCTACGAACGGCCGGCGACCGCCTTCGTTGCCGGTTTTGTCGGCGTGTCCAACCTGGTCAGCGAGCAAGCCGCGCAGGCCATCACCGGTTCAGCGGCCATGTTTGCCATCCGACCCGAAAAGATCCACATGAAACCGCCCGAGTCGCCAGTCCCGGACACGATGGTCACCGCCGATGGTACGATCGAGGAGGTCATTTACCTGGGGATGTACACCCGTTATGTCGTTGCGCTCGACCAGGGTGGTGAGCTGAC
>JAYRNS010000157.1:0-4483 GCA_041912075.1 Anaerolineae bacterium | reverse complement strand
CTCGCGCCAGATGCGTTCGACGCCGGACAGGCGCGTCGGGTGGTCGTCGACCAACGTCACGTCGCAGCCGGCCTGGGCGAGCGCCACGCTGTTGATGCCGCTGACACCGGCCATGCCGTACAGCGGCGCCTCGATCACCGACGTGAGCTGGTAGCGGTCGCACAGCGCCTGCAAGAAGTCGTTGAGCACAAAACGTTCGTAGACGAGGCCCAACCCTTCGTTGTAATCGGTCAGATAACGCTGCCACACCGGTTCGTTGATGGCATCCATGATTACTGGGCAACCCCGTTCTGCCCGTTGCTGGTCCCGTCGAACAGCACTACCAGGCGGTCACCTTCGTACCGGGCACCAATGACCGGGTGGCCGGAGAGTGCACGGGGCAGGCTGAGGTTACGTTTCCAGTTGCCGATGTGGATGATGAGCTCGTCGGCCAGGCTGCGCGACAGCTTGATCTGGTCGCGCTCCACCAGCGGCAGCGGCATGCTCAGCCGGTAGACGCCGTTTTCTTTGGTCACTTCCTGCGGTTTTCCCATGTAAAATATCGCCGTTGGATCGACCCGGTCGTCATAAGTGGCCTCGGCCATGCGCCGCAGCATATCGAGACCCACGACTTCCTGGTCGAACAGCGGTATACTCAGCACCGGCAGCGGATCGAAAGCTTCTTGGACCATCGTCAGGTAGCGCGCCTGCGCTTGTTTCCACGCGGTAAAATAGGCATCGGTGACGCCGGCGGGGATCATGCGGTTGCAGAAGACAGCATCGGTGGCATAACCGTACAGGTTCAGGTAGGTGTACGCGCGCTGGGCCTCTTTGATGACCATCTTCTCCGGGTTGAGCACCAGGCGCACCGAGGTCAGCTGGGGATTGGTGAGCAGCCGGCTGATCCGTTCGAGCTGCCGCAGCAGGTCTTCGGCCGAATCATACAGGGCATCGGTTGGCATCGGCATGTCGGTCACACGTTTGATGACCGGCATGGCCGCCCTGAGCACCTTCTTCTCCCACGGAAAGATCCGATCCAGATACCAACGCGCCAGGTCGGGCAGGGCCAGCAGCTGCAAGGTGGCACCGGTCGGCGCACAATCGACCACGATGACGTCATAGTTGCCCGATTCAGCCAGGTAGGTGATCTGCATCAGACTGGCCAGCTCTTCCATCCCGGGCAGCACGGCGGTCTCTTCGGCCACCAGGTCATCCATGCCGCGCCAGGCAAAGAGTGCCGAGATGTAGTCCTGCACCGTACCCCAATGGCGATCCATCTGGTGCAGCAGGTCAATCTCCTGCCCCCATAGGTTAGGCGCAACGGCCACCGGTTCGTTGCCCAGTGGCTGATCGAATGAATCACCCAGGCTGTGTGCCGGATCGGTGCTGAGGACAATCGTGCGCAGGCCGCGTTCGGCACAGTGCAGCGCGGTGGCCGCACTCAGGCTCGTTTTGCCCACGCCACCCTTGCCCGTATACATTAGAATTCTCACCGTCGGCTCCTCCGAGTCTGTTGGAAGGCAAACATGAACCGGAGTGGACCTCTTTGCCAGGCCCACTCCAGGGTGTTACCGGTCGGAAAATTGTACTCGAAAGCGGATGAATGGTCAAAGGAGAAGCGGGAGCCGGGTGCCTCGCACGCTGGTTTCAAACAAACCGGTCGCGGAACACCTGAATTTGCCCGCCGTGTTCGCGTTTGTGACCGTAGTAGGTATACACGATGAAGTCTTCCAGATCGTACTCGGCACCGTACCAGGGTAACACGCCGGCTTGCCGCCACAGGTCAGGTGGCAGCTGGGCGACGAGGGTGCGCACACGGGCATGGGCATGGTCGTATTCCGCCAACACAGCCTCATAACTCATACCCTGCCGGCGGTCGACCTGCGGATCGTTGAATCCGGGGCCGGCCTTGTACTCATCCAGGGTTGGTGTTGGCCCTGGTGTCATCAGACTCTCCAGAATCTCCACCAGCACCCATTCGTAGGACGTGATGTGCGCCAGGAGGTCCTGGACCGACCAGCGTCCACAGGCGCCCGGATCGCTGCGGTGCTCGACGGGCACCACCGCCAACGACTTGAGGAAGAACGTATGCCCGTATTTTAGGATATCGGCTGGGTTCATGGTTACCTCTCTGTTGGGAGTAGGAAGTACGGAGTAAGGCGTAGGGAGTATACCAGAGACTGGCAAAATGGCCAAGACAGGTTGGAAGCGATTAGGTGATACGCAAGTTCAGTTGGTCGCCTACGACCGTGCCGCTGCGCGCGCAGTGACCGGCGGGCAGCTCCAGCACGTAGCGGACACCGCGTTGTGGCCGGCCGATCGTCCACGGCTGCATGTTGGGATCGATCGCCACTACGCGATGGCCGGCACTGACATATACCACATCGATGGGAATCGACATGAACAGGCAATGTACACCGTTGCACGGTATGATCGCCAGGCCATCACCTGCGGCCAGGGTCCGTACCCCGATCAGTCCTTTGAGCCGCGTCCAGGGATTATTTGCCACCCGGCCGGCATCGACGAGTATCTCGCCCCGTGTGAGGTTGTCCACCTGTAACACCGCTGTCACTCCGTTGACCTCCTACCAAGGGTACGCTATCCTTGCGCCTCATGCAACACTGAACAACCCTTCGTTATGTCGTGTTGTCTTTGTCTTGCTCCAGCCGCAGCAAATCCGCCAGCGTCTCCCGGCGCGACATCCATTCCCAGGAGCCATCCTCTTCCAGCCAGATCTGTGGGGCACGGCCGATCGAGTTGTAGTTCGAGCTCATGGCATACCCGTAGGCCCCGACGTCGTGCACGAGGAGCAGGTCTCCCGCCTGCATACGCGGCAGATCACGCGGATGCAGCGCCGCACCGATGTCGCAGGTGAAGACATCACCGGCTTCGCACAGCGGGCCAGCCACCACGACCGGCTGTTTGTGACGATGCGTCGCGCGGCCAAGGACGGTCATACGGTGGTAGGCCCCGTAGAGCGCAGGCCGCAGCAGATCCGTCATGCCGGCATCGACCATCACGTAGGTTCTACCTGGCCAGCGGGCGACACGCTCCGTTTGTTTGACGTCGCACACCCGCGTCACCAACGTGCCAACCGGCGCCATCAGATAGCGTCCCGGCTCGATTTCCAGGCGCAGCGGTCGCTGTGCGGCATCCTCCAGGCGGCGGCGCGCCGCCCCGAGCACCACAGCCAGGCGTGTCAGGTTCATCTGCACATTCAAAAACCGGTAGTTGTAGGGCAGGCCACCACCCATGCTCACCGCATCCACCCCGGGAGCGCTGGGAAGCAGGTCTGCAAACACCTCGACCAGGCGTTGGAGATTGGCCAGGAACTCGTGCGGTCGGGGTCCACTTCCGATGTGGGCGTGCAGCATGACTACCCGCAGCCCGGCCCGTTCAGCGGCCCGCAGCGTGTCGGCCACCTGCGTGTACCAGATGCCATGTTTCGACCCAGGCCCTCCTGTGTCGCACGCTGCGACGTGACCATGCCCAAAACCGGGGTTGACGCGCAGCGCCAGCGGACCGCGGTAACCGGCCTCGACCAGCGCAGCCAGCATCCCAGGCGAACCCAGGTTGGGCAGCACCCCCTCGCCCATCACCACGTCCCGTCCATTATCGCGAAACACATCGCTGGTGTACAAGATCACCGGCGGGTCGCTGCCGCCATCAAACCCGGCGTGCCGTGCCCGCAGCACCTCGTTGCCCGAAACCGCATCGATCCACAAACCATGTGACCGCATCTCGCGCAGCACTCGCGTCGCCGGGCAGGCCTTCATCGCATAGCGCACCTGTACCCCGGTGGCCTGCAGTGCCGTCTGGACCTGCGCCACCTGCCGGCGCAGCACCGCCGCCTCATACACCCACACCGGCGTCCCCGCCGCTACCACGATCTGCTCAATCACACCCTCGTCCATCTGACCCCTCCAACTTCCATCCCCCACCCCCCAACCTCCATTATCCACGATTTACGCCTCTAACCCCAATCCCCATCCCCCAACCCCTAATCCCCATCCCCCAACCCCCACCCCCATTTTGGAACAAAACCGCATCTCTCACGTATAATAGACCAGGGTCCGAATTTAACTGTGTCTATGAGACCTGCGGCTCGCCGGCCGCAGTCAATACGAAGGAGTAGAACAATGCCTTACACAGCCGAAATCAGCCGCACGAACCCGTCGGCGTTTCTCTTTTTGATCGACCAGTCCGGCTCGATGGCCGACCCGTTCGGTGGGCCGGGCGGCAAACGCAAGGCCGACGGTCTGGCCGACGTCGTCAACCGCCTGGTGCAGAACCTCGTCATCAAGTGCGCCAAGTCGGAGGGTGTGCGCGATTATTATTATGTTGGTATCATCGGTTACGGTGCCAAGGTGGGTCCGGCCTGGGGCGGCGCGTTGGCCGGCCGGGACCTGGTGGCCATCAGCGAGATCGCCAACCTGCCGGTGCGCGTCGAAGAGCGTACACGGAAGATGGACGACGGCGCCGGCGGTATCATCGAGCAGAAGGT
>JAYRNS010000156.1:0-5562 GCA_041912075.1 Anaerolineae bacterium | reverse complement strand
GCCAGGCCACGGCCAGCGCACCGAAACTTACCTGCACGGCGTACAGAATGGCAGCCGTCACCCCGAGGGGCAGGGTCCAGCGGTGCAGCTGGCGCCGATTCGAGACGGCCATGATGAGCAAAAAAGTGCCGCCGACCGCCAGCAGAGCCGCCAGCAGGCGAAACGCCTGTTCGATCCAGGCGCTGGTCTGCGGCAGGGGTACGACGCCAAAACAGAGTGGCCAGTCCGGGCACCCCAGGCCCGAATGGGTAATCCGCACGATAGCGGCCAAAACGATCAGCAGCCAGCTGCCAAAGGCCACGACGGCAGCCAGCCGGCGAAAGTTACGCTGTGGGCGAGTTTCCACGTAGAGAAGCTGGATCGGCATGCTCATTCCCAAAAAAGAGCCTCATGACAGGAAACCGAAACGGCTGCCTCCTGTCATGAGGGCATTATACGCCGGCCTGGGGCACTAGGCAAGCGCAGGCGGTTTTCGATTTTGGATTTTGGATTTTGGATTGGCGATTGGGACACGCATCATGAATCGTGTGCGGGTACCGTCGCCATCGGCGGCATGGTGCCGTGTTCACCGTGCAAACCATAGTCATACGGACCACCGCTGACATGCGGCTGGTGGTCTTCATCCCAGTTGAAGAGCGACGGCGGTGAGCTGGTCTGCCATTCCAGGGTCTTGGCTTCCCAGGGATTGTCGCCAGCGACGGCACCGCGCCGCAGGGTCAGGAAGACGTTGATCAAAAACGGGATCGTCGAGATGCCCAGCAGAAACGCACCGATCGAGGAGATGGCGTTGTAAGTGGCAAACTCCGGCGCATAGTCGACCACCCGGCGCGGCATGCCTTGCAGACCGCTGAGGTGCATGATGAGGAAGGTCATCAAAAAGCCGACATAGTTGAGCCAGAAGTGAACCTTGCCCAGACGTTCGTTCATCATACGCCCGGTGATCTTGGGGAACCAGTAATAGAACCCCGCATAGATGGCCGAGACGCTGCCGCCGAACAGCACGAAGTGCAGGTGGGCCACCACAAAGTAGCTGTCGTGCACGTGAATGTCGACCGGGATCGACGCCAGCATCACACCGCTCAAACCACCAATGACAAAGAGCGATACGAAACCAATGGCAAACAGCATCGCGGACGAAAAACGCAGCTTACCAAACCACATCGTCGCCATCCAGCTGAAAATCTTGATGCCCGTGGGCACCGCGATGATCATCGAGGTGATCATGAAGGGGATGGTGGTCAGCGGGTTCATACCGGAGGTGAACATGTGGTGTGCCCACACCGTGAAACCCAGAAAACAGATCGCCAGGCTGGAAAAGGCGATGGCTTTATAGCCAAAAATCGGTTTGCGGCTAAAGACCGGCAGCACGTCAGAGACGATGCCCATGGCCGGCAGCACCATCACATACACGGCAGGATGCGAGTAGAACCAGAAGACGTGCTGCCACATCAACAGGTCACCGCCCTGCGACACGTTGAAGAAGTTGGCGCCGAGGATGCGTTCGAGCGCCAGTAGGAAGAGCCCGGTGGCCAGTACCGGGGTGGCAAGTACCTGGATAATGGCGGTGGCGATCATGGCCCAGGTGAAGAGCGGCAGCTGGAACCAGCCCAGACCAGGCGTGCGCATACGGGTGACCGTCACCAGAAAGTTGATAGCCCCAAAGATCGATGAGAAACCCAGCACGATGATCGCGAAGGCCCACATCGTTTGCCCGCCGGCACCCTGCAGCGACAGAGGTGGATACGCCGTCCACCCGGCTTCTGGTGCACCCCACAGATAAGACGAGACCAACATGATACTGCCGATGAGCAGCATCCAGTAGCTGACCGCGTTCAATTTGGGGAACGCCATGTCGTCGGCGCCAATTTGCAGCGGGATAATGTAATTGGCAAACCCGGCAAACACGGGAATCACAAACAAGAAGATCATCAGGGACGCATGCATCGTGAACGTACGGTTATATTCCGTGCCGTTCATGAAGTTGACGCCTGGCATCAACTCGGTGCGTACCAGCAAAGCCAGGACGCCGCCAAACAGAAAGAAGAAGAAGGTCGTGACCAGATACTGGATACCAATCACCTTGTGATCGGTGTTGAAGGTCAAATAATGCCACCACTTCCAGGCGCCATGCATCACGAAACCTTCGTGATGAGCACCGTGACCGGTCTGCGGGATGGTCGGAGCGTGAGCCATAGGTTTGTATCCTCTGCCTTTTTTCTTCCGTTACTTCTGACTCGCCAGGTAGGTCACCAGCGCGTTGAGTTGCTGCTCGGACAGCTGCTGACCGAACGTCACCGGCATGACACCGGGCGGACACGCACCGGCAGGGCACTCGGGGGCAATGAAATCACCCGGTTTGACGATCGAGTTCCTGATGTATTCTTCCGCCGACTGGCCTGCTACGCGCGTCGCGGCCGCGGTGCCAATATGGTCGAGATTGGGTCCCACCTGACCGGCAGCGCCCGCATCGCCCAGCGTGTGGCAGCCACCACAGCCATTTTGTTGAAAGAGACTGCGGCCAAACGCAATCGGATCGCTGGTATCCACGACCTGAGTTTGTTTGTCCTTGATCCAGGTGTCGAATTCGCTCGGCGATACCACCTTGATCATACCGCGCATTTTGGCATGCCCCGCACCGCACAGCTCGGCACACACCACCGGGTACTCGCCGGGCACGGCGGCCGTGGCAAACGTGTTGGTCATCTGGCCCGGCATCGCATCCCGTTTGATGCGGAAGTTTGGCACCCAGAAGGCGTGGATGACATCTTTGGACGTCAACCGGTACTGCACCTTACGTCCGACCGGCACGACCAGTGGTTCGCGCGGATCGCTGATCCGCACGTCGGCATCCGGATAATAGAAGGACCATTGGAACTG
This sequence comes from Anaerolineae bacterium, assembly GCA_041912075.1. Lineage (GTDB taxonomy): Bacteria > Chloroflexota > Anaerolineae > SSC4 > Amarolineaceae > SSC4. The sequence continues at coordinate 2,685 of JAYRNS010000156.1, read as the reverse complement.
CTGGCCGGTGACCTCGATCATCAGCTCATCTTTGGCCGGCGCACGCTCGTTCACAAAGACATTGTAGCTGGCGATGGCGAGAAAGAAGACGATGATGGCCGGCACCGCGGTCCACACGATCTCGAGGGTGTTGTTTCCGTGCAGGGGTGGGCCATCGCTGTCATCACCCTTTTTGCGGGCAAAACGTATGGCACTGTACAGCAGGCCAGCCTCGACGATCAGGAAGATCACCGTGGCAATACCCAACATGATGTTAAAGAGCGAATCGACCGCCGCAGCCTCGACCGAAGCGGCGGTTGGCATAAACAGGTTGAAGGACGTGACGATGACGCCCGCCCCCAGGAACAGCAGCGCCGCCACCGCAACCAGTACCCCAGCCAGGTTGGGCCGCAGGCGAGCGTAGATGACACCGGTGGTGATGCCAAACACTAGCTGGCCGGCGATGAACCCTGGCCGGGCGGCAAACGCCATGGCCGGCGCAATCACCGGCAGCAGTACACTGGCCAACACCCAGACGCCAAGCCCGTAGACTGCGCCCACCACGACGGGCAGGCCAACCTGGCGCGGCAGGCGCAGCAGCCTGTGATAGATCAGCGCAAACACAATACCGAGAACGGCCGAGACCGCGAAATGGATCAGCAGACCGACGAGCGCGGCGGGAAAGTTGAATTGTGGCCCCAGGACGCCAGCACCCATCACCGTGCTGGCAATCTGGTTGATCGGTAGCCAGATACTGCGGTCGCCCCACGGCGTGAAGAACGCCACCGCCATCGCCAACAGACCCATCGCCAGTCCGCCGCCGATACCGGCCAAAGCACCGGCAAGCAAGTCGCGGCGCGTAAAGTCCGGCGGTTCAACGATCCCGTGCCCGTGCACTGGCTCGGTCGACTGTATCACGTGACGCGAGACCTCGACCAGTGTCAACGGGTTACCGGCAGAATCGGTCAGCTGGCGTGTGCTCCACCGGTATTCGGGCGGCGCATAACCCTCCTCCGCCATGTCGCTTTCGATCTGCGACGCGCTGGGCAGCACGGCCACCAGGCGTGACTCCACGCGGACCTGACTCAGTTCCGCCGTGGGATACACGTCCTGCAATACCTGGCGCGCCCACTGGTCCGCCATGACCGGCGTGGGACGCGCAAAATAGAGGTAGGCAGCATACATCCGATAGCTGTCGGTCATATCAATTGCTACTCCCTAAATGCGGTTGTCTAGGTTGCTGCACGGGATGCACGGAATGGATGGATGAAACACGGCGGTCCGCCATTGGAACCAGGGCTACATGCTAGCACAGATGACGCGCCTTGTCAAAAACCTTCCGTAAGTGCGAATAGTAACAATCGCTACTCAGAATTCATCCGAAAACCTGCCGGAAAGCCGCCTTTTGCAGGTGATTTGATGGTTTTCGGATGAATCCAGTTTGACAAGATGGGCATTCGTGCGTATCATAGCCACCAGCGCCACATTGCCGTGCTGTGCACTCGTTCGTGCTGCCAGCCTATCACCCAAACGTGTCTGTAAATCAAATTCGACGACCAGGAGTTTGCGCGCATGGTTCAAACCACGGCACCAACCCACCATCAAGAACCGGTCATCACGCCCAAACTGGGGATGTGGATGTTTCTTGCATCAGAGGTGATGTTTTTTGCCGTCCTCATCGCCATGTTTCTGTTGTTTCGGGTGCGCAGCGGCGTTGTTCCCAGCCAAATCCTGAACATCCCCTTGACTGCCGTCAACACGTTTATTCTCTTGACCAGCAGCATGACCGTGGTACAGGGTCTGGCAGCGATTCAACGCGGTGATCAGCGCAAGTTCCGCTTGTGGATGATCCTTTCATTGATCTTGGGGGCGTTTTTCATCAGTGTCCAGATCATGGAATACCGTCAGCTCATCCACGAGGGTCTGACCATCAGCAGCGATCTGTTTGGCACCGCCTTCTTTACACTGACCGGTTTCCATGGCGCTCACGTCTTCATCGGTCTGGGCTGGCTGTTGGCCATTATCATCCAGGGCGTGCGCGGGCGCTATTCTGCCCAGCGTAACCTGCCGGTCGAAATCTTTGGTCTCTACTGGCACTTTGTCGACATCGTCTGGATTTTGCTCTTCGTGATTGTATACCTGATTTGACCCAGCACTGAATGACTGGCGGAGGACTATCGACCGTGGCGACTCACGCAACCAACGACAACGTCGAGACGACGACCCCAGCGGCAAACCATACACCGCCCAACTACCTCTACGTTTACCTGTCCCTGCTCGTGCTCACCCTGATGGAGCTGGGGGTGATCTTCCTGCCCATCGGTCGGGCCGGCACGATTATCATCCTGGTCTCTTTTGCTCTGGCCAAACTGGTGATCGTGGTCATGTACTACATGCATCTCAAGTTCGAGCCCCGGATGTATACGTGGGTGTTTATCGCGCCTCTGCCGTTTGTGGCCATGATTGCGGTGGCGGTGTGGTTCTTGTCGCCGACGTGAGGCGTGAGGCGTGAGGCGTGAAGCGTGAAGACGTGAAGCGTGAAGCGTGAAGACGTGAAGCGTGAAGACGTGAGACGTCTTGGGTCTGGGGTACGTTGTCGGTCCGTGGTGTAATATTGCGCCACGGACTTCTTTTTATTCGGACAAGATGTTATAATCATGACATCATGAACACGATCGATTGGGGATTTGCCGCCAGACATGCGGT
>JAYRNS010000155.1:0-2693 GCA_041912075.1 Anaerolineae bacterium | reverse complement strand
GATCGACGGTGATCGGACACTAGGGTAGGGTTCGGATCACCGTCAGCACCACGATACGCTCGCCTGTCTTGGTGCTCATATCGGTGTGCAGGCTGATCAGCTGGCTGGCAAGCACCTCACGCACGATGTCTTCGATCAACGGCCGCGAAACCTCGAACAGTTGGCGGCGCGTCTCCTTGACCAGGGTCTGTCCTTCCCGGTTTTCGGCCAGGCGCAACTCAGCCGGCGTCAAAACGCCGCGCAGACGTACGAGGACCAAATCGTCAACGAAATAGGTTCGTGCATCGAGCGGGCCACGGCCCAGGTGTTCCTTTTCGAACTTGATCATGGCCCGGCTGAACTCCGCCTCGAGCTCGCCGCGCGACTTACGTTTTGATTCATGCATACTGCGCGATACCCAAGCACCTCAGTGTACCAGCTCGTGGCATTCTCTGTACTTCATTATACACCGATTGCATTCGATTTTTCAACACCGGCTTCGCCTCTCCATCTACGCCGTTCGACGTATGGCCATCCGCCATCCAGACTCGCCATGTATCGTCTTGAAATCGGATGAATCGCCGATGCCAACTGGCACGGGTCGTGCTATACTCTCGCCATGAGATGGGTTGAGCGGTCAGGATGTGAGGGAATCTGATGTGGCGTATTGTGTGGACTGTGCTGTTGGCGGCGATGATGTGGAGTATGGTGTTGGCAGGTGTCGCGGGTGAGGTCGTAAAGTAGCGGGCAGGCGGCGTGATGCGGCAGGACATATGGGGTGAGGGACGCTGTGGTGGTTGCCAGGCAGGCGTTATCTGACAGGTCATCCTCTCGGGTGCCAGAGTGCATTCGAGAGGATTTTGTCATATAATAAGCCCACAATGACCGACCACGCGCCGCGAATTCTGATCGTCGCTGACGATGCCCTCGCACGTGCCGGCCTGGCAGCCGTCTTGGCGACCCAGCCCGGCTGTGAGGTCGTGGGTCAGGTTGGCGCGGATGTCGATCTCCCCAACCACATCGCCGTTTATGCGCCGGACGTGATCCTATGGGACCTTGGTTGGGACCCGACACGTCTCCTCACTCCAAGCCAGCGCACGATGCTGGAAAGGCTGGCCGAACAGGCCGGCGAGGGTCCACCGGTGGTCGCCCTCGTGCCCGATGCCAGCTTTGCTGCCGGCGCGTGGACCGCCGGCAGCCGCGCCATCCTGCTGCGCGAAGCCGCGGCTTCAACCCTGGCCGCCGCCCTGGCCGCTGCCAGCCAGGGTCTGGTGACGGTCGACGCCAGTTTGGTCCCGATGCTGTTCGTCCCCGAAACTCGCACCGCCGGCAGCCTGCTCGAGGCGCTGACCCCGCGCGAGCAGCAGGTGCTGCAGCTCCTGGCCCAGGGTCTGCCCAACAAAGCCATCGCCCGCCAGCTGCTCATCAGCGAACACACCGTCAAGTTCCACGTCAATGCCATCCTCGGCAAACTCGGCGCCCAAAGCCGCACCGAAGCCGTCGTCCTCGCCACCCGCCTGGGCCTGCTCTCGCTGTAATCGATCACCAACCACCAATCCTGCAATGCCTGTCTGCCCAAGAGACGACCGCGCGGCCCCTTACTCCGTACTCCCTCCCTAACCCTTTTTCCAGGTTCCAACCCCATCCAATCGCTGATGCCAATCCGCCCGACTTGCGCGACCATCATGCCAATGCAGTGCTGGTGTTCGGTGTCACTTGGCTTGAGCGCAGCCATCGATTACGCTCGATCAATGGCTACAGTCGTGGCAAGTGACCCACTAGTCAGTCGCATCAATCAGAAATGGGACAGTAACCCAAGGAGAACGAGATGGCAGAGGTACTCAAACAGTTTTCGGATGGATTGGCCCACACCGTGGAAATGGGCGGCCAGGCAGTCGTTCGCGTGGACGCGCGGCGGCGCATCCCGGCCAGCGGTATCCTGTGGTCGGCAGATGGCGTGATCGTGACCGCTCATCACGTTGTCGAACAGGACGACAATATTGGCGTCGGTCTGGCCGATGGGCAGTCGCTGACGGCCACACTCATCGTGCGCGACCCCACCACCGATCTGGCGGTGCTGCGGGTCAAACCGCCGGCCGGGTCACCGGCATGGGTGCCGCCATTGCTGGCCCAACCCGACAGTCTGCGCGTCGGGCACTTCGTGCTGGCCCTGGGCCGGCCCGGCCAGCGCGTGATGGCGACCCTGGGCGTGATCAGCGCGCTGGGTGAAGCCTGGCGCACCCCGGCCGGCGGAGAAGTCGACCGTTACGTGCAAACCGATGTCGTGATGTACCCCGGTTTCTCGGGCGGCCCGCTGGTCGACGTCAGCGGTCAGATTGTTGGGCTCAACACCTCGGCCCTGGCGCGCGGCGTCAGCCTCACGCTGCCAGTGCCAACCGTGCAGCGTGTCGTGGAAACCCTGCTGTCACACGGCCGAGTGCGGCGTGGATACCTGGGGATCACCGCCCAGGCGGCCCGCCTGCCCGCGGCGCTGGCCCAGCAGCTCGGTCAGGAGACGGGTCTGTTGATCGGTTCGGTCGAAAGCGGGGGACCGGCCGAAAAGGCGGGTCTCTTTACTGGCGGGGGGATCGACGGCGAGGCGGTAGGCGTATTCGGCATCACGCTGGGCGCCGCGCACGACATCGGTGTTGCGGTCGCGCCAGATGGCGCTTTCGCGGAGGAGCCAGTGGGTAGCGAGCCAGGCTCCGGCGAGG
>JAYRNS010000154.1:0-2577 GCA_041912075.1 Anaerolineae bacterium | reverse complement strand
TACACCACCTCGTTCAACTTCCCGCCAGGATCCTACGAATACAAGGTCGCCCTCAATGAGTCGTGGGACGAAAACTACGGCCAGAATGGAGTGCCGGGTGGACCCAACATCCCGCTGGTGGTCCCCGCTGCGGCCAACGCACCCACGACCGTGGTGACCTTCCGTTACAACGACACGACGCACCAGATCCAGGACAGCATCAACAACCCGCCGGCACCGCAGGTCGGTGACAACAACATCTGGTGGGACGGGCTGGGGCACAACAGCCGCATGGACCTGTTCCGCCAGCCGTTCGGTGCGGTCGAGCAGAACAGCACCGTCACGCTGCGCTTCCGCACCTATGCCAACGACGTGCAGCGGGTCAAGGTACGGGTTTGGAACACCGTGCTGCAGGGCCAGACTATCTACAACCTGGCGCCGGTGGCCACCGACACGACGGCGCAGCCGTTTGGTTACCAGTATTGGGAAACCAGTTTCAACGCTGGACCCGACCTGAGCATTCTCTACTACCGGTTCATCATCGAAGATGGTACCGCGGTCGCCTACTACGAAGAGACGCCAGCGCGCACCGGCGGCTGGGGTCAGGCCTACAGCCAGTCACCGGACCGCGGCTACAACATCTACGTCTACAAAACCGGCTTCACCACGCCGGAATGGGTCAAGAATGCGGTCATCTACCAGATCTTCCCCGACCGCTTCCGCAATGGCGATACTGCCAATGACCCAACCTCCGCCGACTGGTTCTATCCGGCCGAGCGCGGGCATCGTTTCCCGATCACACCGTGGAATACGATCGTGCCCGACCCCGAGCCCAATATCCCGACCAACCCGTGGTTCATGACCTACAGCAGCACAGCGTACGGCGGCGATTTACAGGGGATCATCGCCAAACTCGACTACCTGCAGAACCTGGGCGTCACGACGCTCTATCTGAACCCGATCTTCGATTCGCCCTCGAATCACAAGTACGACGGCCGCAACTACAAACGCATCGATCCCAACATGGGCGTGCTAAACGACGATACGGCAACCCTGGCGCTCTACGAGACCCTGGCCAGCGAGCTGCAGAACCGCGGCATGCACCTGATCCTGGATGCCGTGCCCAACCACGTCTCCTCGGACAGCCCGTTCTTCGACCGTTTCGGCCGCCATCCCGAAGTTGGTGCGTGCGAAAGCGTCGACAGTCCCTACCGCACCTGGTTCTTCTTCCAGCCGGCCAGCCCGCCGGGCACCGGCGTTTGCGCGGGTGACACGAACTACACCGCGTGGTTCGGCGTGGCGACGCTGCCGCAGATCAACACCAACCACCCCGATGTGCTGGCCTACTGGTTTGGCCCGCAGGGCGCGGCCAACTACTGGCTCAACCTCGGCGCCGACGGCTGGCGTGTCGACGTGGTACCCGACGTGGTCGGTGTCAACCCGACCTTCTTCGAAACCTGGCGCCAGGTGACGAAGGCGGCCAACCCCAACTCGATGATGTTCTCCGAGACCTGGGGTGAGGGGGATGCCCAGTTCCGCTTGCTCGGCGACGAGTTCGACTCGACGATGAACTACCGCTTCCGCAAGAACCTGTTAGGCTTTATGCGCGACACGGCGTGGGAGGACAACGACAACAACGGCGACAACCGCATCGATCCGCTGTCACCCAGCCAGTTCGATGCCGAAATGCGCGCCATCCAGGAAGACTACCCCGAACCGGCCTTTGCCACCGCCATGAACCTGGTCGACAGCCACGACACCAACCGCGCCGTGCGCGTCCTCGACCATTACGGCATTGCCAACGGCGAACCCGTCGATGGGTTTGCCGATGGCCGCGACCGTCTTGCGCTGCTGGCGATCGTGCAGATGACCCTGCCGGGCGCACCAACGATCTACTACGGTGACGAGGTGGGTCTGGTCGGTTATGGCAGCGACCTCCCGCGCGATGACCCGTACAACCGCCAGCCCTACCCGTGGTCGGACGAAGCGGGCTACAGCAGCCTGCCGGCGTGGCGCCAGGCCTTCCCCGATTTGCTCAGCCACTACGAGACCCTGACCAGCCTGCGTAACAGCAAGAGCTTCCTGCGCACGGGCACCTGGGATACGCTGCTGACCGATGACACCAACAAGATTCTGGTCTACGGCCGGCGCGACGGCACCGGTGTCGGTGTGGTGGCCATCAACCGCGACACCGTCGAGCACCAGGTCGTGGTGAACGTCGACGGCTACGTGCCCGAAGGTGCCATGCTGGACGACGCCCTGGCCACAGGTACCAGCCTGACCATCGATGCCAGCCGCACAATGACCTTCACCGTGGCACCGATGTGGGGCCGCGTCTGGGTCAGCCAGCCGGGCATCGACATGAGCCGGCCCGGTGCGCCGCGTTACCTGGCCGCGGCCGAAGGGGATGGCGAAGTCAGCCTGACCTGGCAGCCGCCGGCGGAGTTGGCACCCCTGGATGGTTACGTGGTCTACCGCAGCCTGGTGGACGGTGGCTTCGAGCCGATCAGCGACGTGCTGGCCGATACCGAGTTCGTCGATGACAGCGCGATCAACGGCAACACCTACTACTACGAAGTGCGCGCAGTCACCACGAGC
>JAYRNS010000153.1:0-2526 GCA_041912075.1 Anaerolineae bacterium | reverse complement strand
CGGCCGCCGCGGCAACGGCGGCGTCTGTCGGTGGTTCTCCGATCAAGACGCTGTCGGCTGCCGGGCCATTGGCACCGGTGGCAAAGTCAACCACCCACACCTGCCCCCAGCCGCTGGGATGCGGTGCCATCCCGACACCGATCTCGGTAAAATTGCGGTTGAGGATATTGGCGCGATGGGGTGGGTCGGCCATCCACCAGCGGAAGCCGCGCGCCAGGTCGCGGCTGTACACCCAGTTTTCGCTGACCTGGATCGCGGCATAGCCCACGCGCTTAAGCCGGCCGGCCACGCGGCTGCCGTCCGAGCCGACATGGCCCAGGCGCCGGTTGGCCAGCAGGTCATCGACGTGTGCCTGGGCGGCCTGGGTCAGGACAGGGTTCAATAAATAGAGGGGGAGTCCCCGTTGGGCACGGGCCTGGTTGATCAGGCGGACCATCTCGAGCACTGGCGGGGGAAAATCCTGTGCATACGAGTACGAGGGAAGGAACATTGAGAGTTGCAGCGCCAGTAATAAGCAGCCAAGGAGGCGGCCCGCCTGTTTGAGCTGTGAAATTGGACGCATGGGGGGCATTATAACCAGCCCAGGACATTTGTCAATTCTCGATCGAGAGTTGGGTGTGACGAATCGTCACCTGCGGGGTTATACACACGGGATTGTGGGCGATGGGCAATGGCGTCCGTCTCCCACGTCCCGTTATATCGACTACCAGCGAACGACCGGAGGAGGTACAACTACTCGTGACTGATCAACCATTGAAGGGCAAGTGGGCCCTGATCCTGGGGGCGTCCAGCGGTATGGGCGCCGCGGTTTCACGTGTCTTGGCCGCGGCTGGCATGAACATCTTCGGTGTCCACCTGGACATGAAGGCCACCATGCCCCTCGTACATGCCCTGATTGCCGATATCGAGGCCGCCGGCAGCCAGGCCGTTTTTTTCAATGCCAATGCGGCCGACGAAGGCAAACGCCAGAAGGTCCTGGACAAGGTGCAGGCGACACTGGCCGAGGCTGGTGGGGAGCAGACGGTACACGTTATGCTGCACTCCCTGGCCTTTGGCACCCTGCTGCCGTTTATCGACGACGACCCCAACAAACGCGTTAGCAAGGCCCAGATGGATATGACGCTGGATGTGATGGCCAACAGCCTGGTGTACTGGACGCAGGACCTGATGGCGCGCCGTCTGTTGGGTCGCGGCAGCCGTATCTTCTCGATGACCAGCGAAGGCTCACACCGGGTCATTATCAACTATGGCGCTGTGTCAGCCGCCAAGGCGGCGCTCGAGTCGCACACGCGTGCGTTGTCGCAGGAGCTGGGCAAGTATGGCATCCTCGTCAACTGCATCGAAGCCGGCGTCACCGACACCCCGGCGCTGCGCAAGATCCCGGGCAACGAGCGGATCGTGGCCGAATCGATGCGCCGTAACCCCGGTGGACGTTTGACAACGCCCGAGGACGTCGCGCTCACCATCCGCCAGCTCAGCCACCCCGAGATTCGCTGGATCAGCGGGTCAGTGATATTCGTCGATGGTGGCGAAGATGTGTCGGGGGGCACATGACCGACGCCGAGATCCTGGCACTGTACGATGAGGAAATGCGGCGTCACCCCGCACCCATGGCCGATATCCGGCGTGAGGAGTTTCCGGGCATTGTGCGCTACCGGCACAACGAACCGGCCACACACCAGGGCTGGATCCTGTACACGCGGCTGGACGCAGCGACGGCCGATGCCGCGATCCAGGCCCAGATTGCCGACCTCGGCCGCAACATTGGCAAAGTCGAGTGGAAAACATACGACCACGACACGCCGCCGGATCTGAGGGACCGGCTGCTTGCCCATGGTTTCCAGGCCGAAGAACGGGAAGCCCTGGTGGTGCTCGATCTGGAAGCTGCGCCGGCTTATCTGTGGGAACCGGTGACGGTCGACGTGCGGCGCGTTGACGATGCCCAGGGTATCGACCTGGCCATGCAGGTAGGGGAAGAAGTCTACGGCGAGTCGCACGCCTGGATCGGCGACGAGCTCAAGGGTGAACTGCTGTCTGACCCGCAGCGCCTCAGCGTCTATCTGGCGTACGTCGACGGTGAGCTGGCCAGCAGTGCCTGGATACGGTTTCATCCACAGCGCAGGTTTGCCGACTTGTGGGGCGGATCGACACGGCCGGCGTTTCGTGGACGGGGCGTCTACACGGCGCTGGTGGCCGTTCGGGCCCAGGAGGCACGTGCCAGGGGCGCGCGTTTCCTGACGGTCGACGCCAGCCCGATGAGCCAACCCATCCTGGAGAAGTTGGGTTTTCGGGTCTTGACGTACACGCAGCCGTTTGTTTGGGGGAGTGAGGAATAAGGAGTAGAGGATGAGGGCCAGGGAGTAGGAAACAGGGACCAGGGTATGGGATCAGTGCCGCGCACCGCCGCCAAACACCCTACGCCCCGATCACAACTCCCCTACTCCGTACTCCTTACTCCCTACTCCGTCCTTCCTACCCCCTACCACCCGGGCAGCCAACCCGGCGTATAATCGGCGTCGACTTCGT
>JAYRNS010000152.1:0-4741 GCA_041912075.1 Anaerolineae bacterium | reverse complement strand
GAGATTGTCTGCCAGGTGATTACCGGTGGTCTGCTGACCTCGAAAAAGGGTCTCAACCTGCCCGACGCCTCGCTGTCGATTCCCGCCATCACCGACAAGGACCGCGCGGACCTGAAATTTGCCCTGGCCCAGGGTGTCGACTGGGTGGCGCTTTCCTTCGTACGCACGGCCGATGAGGTGCGCCAGCTCAAGGCGCTGATTCAGAAGTACGGCACCGACGACATTCCGACCCTGGTGGTGGCCAAGATCGAGAAACCCCAGGCGGTACAAAACATCGAAGAGATCGCCGCCGAAGCCGACGGCATCATGGTTGCACGGGGTGACCTGGGGATCGAGATGCCGACCGAGGTGGTCCCCATGATCCAAAAGCGCCTGATTCGTCACTGCAACCGGCTGGGCAAACCGGTCATTACCGCCACGCAGATGCTCGATTCGATGATCCGCAACCCGCGCCCCACCCGCGCCGAAGCGACCGACGTGGCCAACGCCGTGCTCGACGGCACCGATGCCGTGATGCTGTCGGGCGAAACCGCCGCGGGCCGTTATCCGGTGCTGGCCGTGGAGACGATGAGCCGCATCGTGGCCGAGGCCGAAGAAAGCCTGGACTGGCGGCTGCCCGAGATCCACGCCCAGAAATCGACGTCGATCACGGTCGCCATGGCCCATGCGTCGGTCGAAACGGCCCGCGACCTGAATGCCCGTGCCATTATCACCCCAACCGTGACCGGCGTGACGGCCCGGATGATCTCACGTTTTCGCCCGCTGGTACCGATTGTTGCAGTCACCCCGCAGGACCGCACGCAGCACCAGCTGATGCTCTCCTGGGGCGTGTATCCTCTCCACGCGCCACGCGCCGACAGCAGCGACAAGATGATTGCCGATGCGGTCGCGGCCGCACATACGGCCGGCTTTGTTACTGCCGGCGACATCACGGTGTTAACCGCCGGATCACGCACCGGCGGCTCGAGCCATACCGATCTCATGAAGGTCCAGGTTGTGACGGAATGAGTATTCGAGCCTGGCCACGCACCCAACGTGGTCGCAGGTCGGCACCTTCGACATCCAACCAGGCAACGGTCGATCTCAGCGGTGCGCCGCGAACCTGGGCCAACCGCCTGGAAGCCTGGCTGGTGCCGGCTGATCCTGCGCGTGCCATGCGCCACCAGGCTCTTTTCGCCGCAGGGCTTGCACTGCTGCTGGGGCTGTACGTGACGTTGTTGGGTCCCACTTATGCCCTCGCCGGCGCCATTGCCATTGCCGCCGGCTATCTGGTGCTGCGCAGTACGCGCTGGGGCTTTATCGTGCTGATTGCGGTGATCTGGATTCTGCCATTTGCCGCCCTGCCCATCAAGCTGATCTTCACGCCGACGTTTTTGGACGTGGCTCTGTTGGCCCTCTTTTTTGTCTGGCTCGCACGCATCGCCACCGGTCAGGACCGGCATTTCGTCCTGTCGCCCCTGGGGGGTATCGTGCTGCTGTTCCTGGGTTTGGCCGTGTTTGCCTTTGTCATGGGCACCTCACACGCCCAGCCCACCCAGCAAGTGATCCGCCAGTTTGTCGAGGTGACCCTCAGCATCGCCCTTTTTTTTGTCGCAGTCAACGAGATTCGCACCCGGCAGGACGTCGACTGGCTCATGCGCGTGCTGATCATCGGCGGCGGCATCTGCGCCGCGATTGCGGTGACGTTCTACGTGATCCCGGAGGCGTGGACGGTGCGGGTGCTGGATGCACTGGGCCGCTTGCAGTATCCAGGCGGTTACGGTGCGCTGCGTTACATCGAGGACGATCCTAACAACCCGATGCGTGCGATTGGCCTGGCGGTCGACCCCAATGTGTTGGGTGGCATGATGATTCTGGCAGCGGGCTTGACTGCCCCGCAGTTATTCAGCCGGGTTCCCCTCTTGCCGCGCGTGTGGGTGATGGTCGTGCTGGCCGTTCAGGTGCTGGCCCTTTACCTGACCTATTCACGCTCGGCGTTGATGGGTCTAGGGGTGGCGCTCGTACTGCTGGCGCTGTTGAAGTATCGCCGGCTCCTCGTTGTGGCGGCACTGGTGGGCGCACTGCTCCTGCTGCTGCCCCAGACACAGCCCTACGTGGCGCGCCTGCTGGCCGGCCTGCGCGGCGAAGACCTGGCCACACAGATGCGTTTTGGGGAATACAAAGACGCCCTGACGCTGATCAGCCGTTACCCCTGGTTTGGTGTTGGTTTCAGTGGCACACCGGACATCGATATCTACATCGGTGTCAGCAGCGTCTACCTGCTGATGGCCGAAGAGATGGGGATGTTAGGTCTACTGCTGTTCCTGGTTTTCGTAGGGGCGCTGTTTGTCTTTTTGTGGCGCACCTGGCGGCGCGGACTGCCACCGGGCCGCGACAGTATTCTGTTGGGTTTGATCGGTGCCCTGGCGGGTGTCCTGATCGCGGGTGTGTTCGACCATTATCTTTTCAACCTGACTTATCCACACATGAGCAGCCTGTTCTGGCTTGTGGCCGGCCTGGCCGTGGCTGCTGGACTGGTGGAACGTGAGGCCGCGCAAGTGCAGGAGGCTTGAGTCGATTCGATGCGCAGCTGGACTGTTCATCCCAGACCGATAGGGTTCATTGTCCCGATGTTCGCCGTTGTGGCGCTTGTGTTGGGTGGCTGCGGCCAGCCCGCCCCCGCGCCAACGGCAACCCCCACCAAAACACCCCGGGTGGAAGCAGTTGCTACGCTGCCGCTGACCGCCACCCCAACGGCTACCGTGGAACCGACCGCCACACCGACCCCAGGGCCAAGCGAGACACCCACGCCCACGCCGCTGCCCAGTGTCATCGTGCCGGCACAGGACCCCAACGTGGCACCCTTCACCGGGCTGGCCGTCAGCGACCCGGCGATTCTGACGCGGCGTCCGCTGGCGATCAAGGTGGCCAACACCGAAAACGTCCGACCGCAGCACGGTCTGAGCAAGGCCGATGTCGTCATCGAGCAGCGCGTCGAGTTTGGCCTGACACGTATGACGGCCATCTATCACAGCCAGGATGCCGAAAAAGTGGGGTCGATCAGGAGTGCGCGCCTGCCGGACCTGGAATGGCCGGTGATTTTCGATGCGGTGCTGGCATTTTCTGGCGGTGTGCAGCCGGTCAGAACCATGCTCTACGAGTCGGACTTTGCCGACCGCGTACTGGAGCAGGCACGCAACGGGGCCGCATTTTTCAGGGATCGTAACATCGCGGTGCCCAACAACCTGTTTGCCAACACAGCCACCCTGTGGAACGTAGCCCAACTGCGTGGCTGGAACAAACGACCGGAGCCAACGGCCGCCTGGGCTTTTAGCCCGGCACCCCCGGCGGGCGGGCGGCCGGTGACCAACCTGAAAGTACCGTATCCGGCCGGCACGGATCGCGTCGAGTGGCGGTACGATGCGGGCACCGGGCGCTGGCTGCGCTGGCAGGGCGGCGTCGCGCAGACCGATGCCCTGGACAACAAACAGCTGAGCACGGCCAACGTCGTCGTCCTGGGGGCCAATCACGTGCCCACGCTGATCCTCGAACATGGCACCGTCGACCGCGGCGTCAACCGCTCGATCGAGATTCAGGTGTGGGGCGAGGGGCCACTGACCGTCTACCGCGACGGTCAGGCCTACAGCGGACACTGGGTGCGCCGCGGACGCCACGATCCATTCGTGTTCGTGGGCGCCGATGGCCAGCCGTTGATGCTCAAACCCGGCAACACCTGGATCGAGGTGGTGCCGCTGGATATGCAAGTCACGGAACAGTAAGAACAGCCCCTTCGGGTTTAGAAACCCGAAGGGGCTGTTTTACACAGCAACCCGAAAGCCAATATTGCTCGCCCGCGAACCGGGCAGATAACGCGCCCGTTTGCTGCCGCGGCACTCCGGCCAGGGGTCGAACCAGGAACCGCCGCGCAGCACACGTGCGTAACGGCCGCTGAGATCTTCGCGGCCGTCGGTGGGGTCGTAGGGATAGGCGTATTCGAGGGTTTGCCAGGCGCGTCCCCAGCGGCTGCCGGTCCACTCCCAGACGTTGCCGGCCAGGTCGAGAATGCCTTCGGGGGTTGCGCCGGCCGCAAAGGCGCCGACGGGGCTGGGTTTTCCCAACTGACTCTGTGCGACGTTGGCGTGCGTGGGCACGAAGGTGTTACCCCACGGCCAGAGACGACCCTCCGGGCCACGTGCCGCACGCTCCCATTCCGCTTCGCTTGGCAGCCGGCAAGGTCTCCCGCTGGCCTCGCCCCACCATGCCGTGTATGCCATGGCCTCGTACCAGCTGACCCCAACCACTGGTTGGTCCGGCTGGCCAAACTGCGGGTCACCCCAAAAGGCTGGCTGGTTGATCGACTTCTGCACCAGCCAGTTCCAGCCATCGGGCAGCCAGTAGCGGGGCTCGTGATAACCGCCGGCCGCCATAAACGACAGGTAGGTCAGGTTCGTCACTGGTGTGCGGGCCAGCTCGAACGGTGCCAGAACGATGGTGTGCTGTGGCTGCTCTGCGGGCTCACCCGCATCCCAGCCCAGGATTGCCGGCCCTCCCGCCACGGGCAGGTAATCATCGGGCATCATTCGTAGCGCAGTGCATCGATCGGATTCAGACGGGCGGCGCGCGTGGCGGGGTAGATACCAAAGAACAGCCCGACCGCCGCCGAAAACCCGGTCGCCAGCAGGATCGAGTCCAGCGTCACGTAGGTCTGAAAGTCACTCTGCAGCTTCGATACGGCAAACGCGCCCAATGCACCGAGCGCAAT
>JAYRNS010000151.1:0-2132 GCA_041912075.1 Anaerolineae bacterium | reverse complement strand
GGCTCTGTGTGCGGCTGTGGGGAGAAAAGGTATGAGCCTGCTCTACCTGGTGGCCGGGGTGGTTACCCTGGCCCTGCTGGCGTATCTGTTTATTGCGCTGCTGAAACCGGAGAAGTTCGGATGAGTGTCTGGAGCTGGCTGCAATTAGCCCTGTATATGGTGATTCTCCTTGCCCTGGTCAAGCCACTGGGCGCCTTCATGGCCCGCGTCTACCAGGGGGAGCGAACGCTGCTCCATCCGCTGTTGGGGCCAGTGGAGCGTTTTTTCTACCGCCTCGCCGGCATCGATCCAGGCAACGAGATGAGTTGGTCCACGTATGCGCTGGCGCTGCTGGTGTTCAATGGGTTGGGGCTGCTGGCTGTGTACGCCCTGCAGCGCGTGCAGGGCCTCCTGCCGCTCAACCCGCAGGGTTTTGGCGCAATCTCACCGGACCTGGCGTTCAACACCGCGGCCAGTTTTGCCTCCAACACCAACTGGCAAAACTACGGCGGCGAGACGATGCTGAGCTATCTGACCCAGATGCTGGTGCTGACGGTGCAGAACTTCGTTTCGGCGGCGACCGGGATGGCGGTGCTGGTGGCGCTGGCGCGCGGGTTTGCCCGCCAGACCAGCCGCACGATCGGCAATTTCTGGGTCGATCTGACCCGCGGCACGCTGTATATTCTGCTGCCACTGGCGCTGGTGCTGGCGTTGGCGCTCGTTTCGCAGGGTGTGGTCCAGACCTTCAGCGGCTACCCGGTCGCTGATTTGGTGCAGGCCACACATGACAGCAGCGGCCAGACGGTCACCAGCCAGGTGCTGGCGGTCGGGCCGGCCGCATCACAGGTGGCGATCAAACAGCTGGGCACCAACGGCGGCGGGTTTTTCAACGTCAACTCGGCCCATCCCTTCGAGAACCCCACGCCGCTCTCCAACTTCCTGGAGATGCTGGCGATCCTGCTGATTCCGGCCGCGCTGTGTTACACCTTTGGCCGCCTGGTTGGTGATACGCGCCAGGGCTGGGCGATCCTGGCCGCAATGACCATCGTCTTTGTGCTGATGGTGGGCGTGGCCGTGTGGGCCGAGCAGGCGGGGAACCCGGCACTGGCGTCGTTGGGCGTCGACCAGACAGCCAGCGAGATGCAGCCGGGTGGTAACATGGCGGGCAAAGAGCTGCGGTTTGGCATCGCCAATTCAGCCCTGTGGGCCACGGCGACCAGCGCGGCGTCCAACGGGTCGGTCAACACGATGCACGATTCGTTGATGCCCCTGGGTGGGTTGGTGCCAATGTGGTTGATTCAGCTGGGTGAGGTGATCTACGGCGGTGTCGGCTCTGGCCTTTACGGCATGCTGGCCTTTGTGATCGTGGCGGTGTTCGTGGCCGGGCTGATGGTGGGGCGCACGCCGGAGTATCTGGGCAAAAAGATCGAGGCCTACGAGATGAAGATGGCCTCGCTGATCATCCTCATCCCCGTCATCCTGGTGCTGGTGGGCACAGCGTTGGCCGTCTCGACGAGCGCCGGCCGCGCTGGCGTCTTCAACCCGGGGCCGCACGGCTTCAGCGAGGTGCTGTATGCCTTCTCGTCGGCTGGCAACAACAATGGCAGCGCCTTTGCGGGGCTCAGCGGCAATACGCCGTTCTACAACGTCAGTCTGGGCATCGTGATGCTGGTGGCCCGTTACTGGCTGATCATCCCAACCCTGGCCATCGCCGGTGCCCTGGTCGCCAAAAAACGCGTGCCGTCCGGTGCCGGTACGCTGCCGACGCACACCCCGCTGTTCGTCGGCTGGCTGATCGGGGTGGTCGTAATCGTCGGTGCGCTCAGTTTCCTGCCGGCGCTGGCATTGGGGCCATTGGTCGAGCAGTTGATGCTGGCGTCTTAATTTGGAGTATCCAGATAACTTATGACAGCACAGGTCAAATCAAACCAGGTGCCACGACCGGCGATGTATCGTCAGGCACTCGCCGGCGCCTTCGTCAAGCTGGACCCACGACAGATGGTTCGCAACCCGGTCATGTTCGTGGTGGAAGTTGGCAGCCTGCTGACCACTCTGCTGTTCGTCCAGGCCCTGTTCGGGCGTGGCGAGGCGCCGGCCGGTTTTATCGGTGCGGTGAGCCTGTGGTTGTGGTTCACGGTGCTGTTTGCCAACTT
>JAYRNS010000150.1:0-5136 GCA_041912075.1 Anaerolineae bacterium | reverse complement strand
CCACGGCATCGCCTGTGCCGCCTTCCCCCACCAACACACCGACGCCTACGCCGCTGCCGACGGCGACCCCATCGCCGACCGCGACACCACCCCCCACGGCGACGCCGTCACCGACCTACACACCACCCCCCACGGCGACGCCGACGGTGACCGCGCGACCGAAAGATACCGAGACGCCGACTGCAGTGCCAACCCGGGGGGTCAGGGCAACCGCAACCACACCGGCTGCCACTGGCACGGCGACACCGACGCACACACCGCGGCCAACGGCGACACCGACGAGTACATCGCCGCCAACGGCGACACCGACGAGCACCTATACCCCTGCGCCCACCGCAACCCCCACGACGGTCGCCAAACCCGGCAGTTATACCATCCGCCGCGGCGACACCGTGGCGGCGATTGCGAGCCGCTATGACACGACGATCGGTGCGATCCTGGCGCTCAATCCTGGCTTGAATCCCAGCCTGCTCCAGGTGGGCAGTGTTATCCGGCTGCCGGGGTCCGGCGGCGGCGCCCCGGTGAGTGGTACGGCAACCGCGACCCCCACCCGACGCCCGCCGACCGCCACGCCGACGGCACAGCCCGGCACGCAGCGCACTTACCGGATTCGCGCCGGCGATACGCTGCTGGCCATTGCCAACGCCAATAATACGACGGTACCAGCCCTCATGGCGCTCAACCCGGGGATCAACCCCAGCCGTTTGCAGGTGGGCCAGACCATTGTCCTGGCACGGGTGGCGCAGCCGGCGGCGACGGCCACCGGGGTTCCCGCCGGCCCGACGCAGCCGGTGGTGCGCCTGCCAGCCCCTGTCCAGGCATCACCGAGCTCGGGGACACCGTTCTCCGGCGAAAACACGTTCATCGAGCTGCGCTGGCAGGCTCCGAGCGGTATGGACGGCAGCCTGGCCTACCTGGTCGAGCTGGGCTATCCCATCGATGGCGATTTTCAGTGGCGTCTGTCTGACGTGATACAGACGACCAGTTGGGTCGTGCCCACCGCCGCTTTTGGCAAGGCCGACCAACAGACGGGACGGCAGTACAGCTGGCGGGTGACTGTCGTGGCGCCGCAGCGCGATGCCAACGGGCGCATCACCGGGGTGGTGCCGGTTAGCCCGCCGAGCAGCACGTGGGAGTTTGGTTGGACATGACCACGAACCGTGAGCTTGCGCGGGCCCTGGATCACCTGCGCGATGAACAACGCACCCTGACACCCAAAACGTTGCGTGCCCTGTCTGACCTGACGCGGTCTGAGTTGGTCGATCTGCAGTCGGCGTGGGGTCAGATCAGCACATCGCGCCGCCAGATGCTTCTCGCTGCGTTGGTGACTTTCGCCCAAGAACACATCGAGGTCAGCTTTAATCTGTTCTTGCGTTGGCTGCTGAGTGACGATGATCCGATCATACGCCACATGGCGATTGCGGGTCTGTGGGAGGACGACGACGATACGCTGGTGCAGCTGTTGGCGCCGCTCCTGTTGACCGATCCGGTGAGTGACGTGCGCGCGAGCGCGGCGGAGGCTCTGGGTCGTTTCGTCCTCCTGGGTGAATTGGATGAGGCATCGCCGCCAGCCAAAGCCCTGGCCGTCGAGTCCCTTTTGGCCAGTCTCGACCGACCCACGGAAGTGTCCGCCGTGCGCCGGCTGGTCGTCGAGGCGATCGCCTATGCCTCAGAGCCTGATGTCCGGCCGATCGTACACCAGGCTTACACTGATACGGATGCATTGATGCGTGCCAGTGCGGTACACGCGATGGGTAACACCGGTGATGACTATTGGTGGCCGCAGGTGCGAGACGAACTGCACAACGCCGAGCCTGGTATGCGAGCCCAGGCTGCCTATGCCGCCGGTGAGCTCGAGGTGGCCGACGCCGTACCGCAGCTCGTGCGCATGATTGACGATGCGGAGGAAGAGGTGCGCGTCGCGGCCGTGCGCGCGTTGGGGCACATAGGCGGCAGTAAGGCGCGGCAGGCACTGGTCAAAGTAGCCAGATCAGACGATCTGGCACTCAGCGAAATTGCCAGAGATGCCTTGAGTGAGTTAGAATTCACGGCACTTGCCGATCTTTCCAGCCTCCTGGCACGCCAGGCGGCCGAGGATCACGTCGATACGCTCCAGCAGATCATACCGGATGGTGATGACGAGTTGGAGGACGACGATAATGACTGGGACGACGAGGAAAGTTGGAACAGCGAAGAGGCGTGGGATGCTGAAGATTGGGAGACAGATTCCGAGGAGGATTCCTTCGACGATGAGGATGATTTCGACGACGATGCGCTTCGACGCCATTGAGGGTGAACCTGCGTCATGAGCCCCTCCAAGGCAAAACGACCGCCCCAACGCACAGCCCCAAAACCGGCCACCGGCCAGTCTATCGATATCGCACGGGTCAACACCCTGGTCAATGAGGCCGCACAGCTGCTACACCAGCATCGACCCGGCGAGGCGGTGACACGTCTGGAGGAGGCCAGACAGCTGGCACCTGACGACGTGATGCTGGCCATCAACCTGGGCGGTGCCTACATCATGCAGGGCAAGCACCGGCGCGCCGTGCCAATCCTGGAGCAGGCTTCGCGCCTGGAACCAGACAACCCCATGATTTGGACCAACCTGGCAGCTGCCTACCTGGGCCGGTTGGAACTGTCCACGCGCGACGTGCAGGACAAGGCCATCGCTGCCTTCGAGCGCGCATTGCAGATCGACCCGCTCGCGCCCAGCATCAACTACAACCTCGGCCTTATTTACCGGGAACGCGGGGATGTTGCGCGTGCCTGCGCCCATTTTGCCCGCGCCATGGAGGTCAACCCGGACGATCGCGACGCCCGTGCCTGGTACCAACGCCTGTCGCAGCCCAGTTCGAATGTGGAGACCGAAGCTGGCCATGACTAACAGTCCACTCCGGGTCGACGATGGGGTGCAGACCATCAACCCGTCGCGGGTTGCCCAGCAATCGCGGCCGCGTAGTCTTGGTGCCCGCGCGCTGCGCGAGAATCCAACTCGCACGGCGTGGGTCATTATGGTGGCGGCGTTCGTCACTTTTTGTGTCCTGGTCGTGACCATCCCCCTCGTGATTCGCTCGTACATCACCCAGGCAACGATTGCCCGCCCCCTGGCAATGACGGTGGTCTCGGGGGCCGTACAAGTCACACCTCTCAACTCGTCCGACACGCGCCCCGTGGTCGACCAGGCTCTGGTCAGTGAAGGCACGCGCGTGCAGACCGACAACAAAGCCAGCGCGACACTGAATTTGTACGCCGATGATCAGGGACGTGAATTCCTGGCCACGATTACGCTCTACAACAATGCTTCCCTGGTCGTCGATGCCTCGCGGGTGCCGCGCTTCGGTTACAGCGCTGAGCCTGACCGGTTGACGCTGCGGTTGGACCAGGGGCGCATTCGCGTCAGCCCCCAGGCCCGCGCGGCTCGCCCCATCGATGTCGAGGTACAAACGCCGACATCGGTGGCAACCTTTGGTGATGGCAGCTTCTCGGTAGACGTGATGCCAGAGGGCACCGAGGTGACCAGCCGGTCTGGTGTCGCGAGTGTGACCGCGGCCGGCCAACAGGTCATTGTCCCCCCCAGCCAACGTACCCGCATCGCCACCGGCCAGCCGCCCGAGACACCGGTTTCGGTGGAGCGCGATCTGCTCGTCAACGGCGATTTTGGCCAGGACATGCAGAACTGGACGACAAACAGCTTCGTTGACGTGCAGGCCGGTGCGGCCGACAATGTAGGGATCGGTGCCGTCCAGCTGGTCAACCGGGACGGCCGGCGCGCCGCCCTGTTTACGCGTCGTGGGCAGGAGGGGCTGTACGCCGAAACCGAAATCCGCCAGCAGCTCGACATGGATGTGCTGGATTTCGATGACCTGCGGATCAACTTCTACGTGCAGCTTCTGTTCCAGAGCCTGCAGGGTGCGGGGATGCAGAGCTCCGAGTTCCCGATGGCGGTTCAGCTCAATTACACCGATATCTACGGCGAGGAGCGCCTGTGGACGCAGGGATTTTACTACAAAGACCTTGACCCATCGGTTCCCTGGCCGCTGCGTAACGTGCAGAAAATCCCTCCCGCCATCTGGTACGCCTACGAGTCCCCCAACCTGGCAGAACTCCTGAAAGACACGCGCCCGGCGCGCCTGAACTGGATTCGCTTTTATGCCTCGGGTTACAACTTCGAGAGCATGGTGGCCGAACCGGAGCTGTTGGTCAGGTAGCGGGTCGTTTGGCATGACCATCCCCGTGCTGCGGTCTCGATGGCCAGCATACCCAGGGAACCGCTGGCTGGCGGGCGTTGAGGTCGCATGACGAAACGTTGGCGGGTCTGGTTTCCACTGCTGCTGGCCCTCGGTCTCTTTTTCATCCTCGCCACCTACCAGCTGTCGCTGCCTGGTCTGCACTACGACGAGGCCAAAGAGGCGGGTGTCAACGCCATGCAGCTGGTACGCGGCCTGCCGCTGACCGCTTTCCGCGGGGCCGGTATCGATCTGTTTGGCCGTACCTGGCCCCTCATGGTGCAGGACTACATCGGCGCCCTGAACGTCTACCTGGCCCTTCCATTCCTCGTTTTTGGGGGGATCACGGTGCCGGCGCTGCGGCTGCTGTCGGTTTGCTGTGGTCTGCTCACCCTGCTGTTTCTCTACTTGTTTGCCCGGCGCTGGTTTTCCACGCGCGTGGCCGCCGCCACCGTGCTGCTTCTGGCTGTCAATCCCTCGTTTGTGTTTTGGAGCCGGCAGGGTATTTTTGTCACCAACGTCACGCTGACGATCTTTCTGGCCAGCCTGTGGACCCTGCTGCGCGCCGGTGCCGAACCGGCGGGGCGACGGCGGTTTGTGTGGCCAAAACGCGTCTCGATCCGGCGGCGAAGCTGTTCCCGGGGCACAGTTCGGATATGGAGCTTCCGATTTCCGCCGGCTAAACGCGGCGGTCCCAGCCCGAGAGCCAAGCGGGTCGACTTTCCTCAGACCTTTCAATCCCTTCTGACCGCTCCGGCCAATTGGTTGGGACTTAAGTCCCGAACGGGCTTGCCGGCTCAAACCGTCCCGGTTGCAAAGGACAACGGCGGAGGTGGCCGCAATGCCTGTTTCGACACTCGTTCGCGTTTTGATCGTCCTGGGCCTCGCGCTGGGGGTGGCCGGCGAT
>JAYRNS010000149.1:0-9027 GCA_041912075.1 Anaerolineae bacterium | reverse complement strand
GCGGTTGTTGATGCCGATGATGCGGGCACCAGCGGCCAGGGCACGCGCCACTTCGGGCTCCGAATGCACCTCGATCAAGGCTTCCATTCCTAACCGTCGCGTCTCGGCCAGCAGGTCACGCAGATCGCGATCCGACAGGGCCGCCACGATCAACAGCACGGCATCGGCCCCCGCAGCCCGGGCGGCGACGACCTGGTACGGGTCGAAGACGAAATCTTTGCGCAGCAGGGGCAGGCTGGGGGGTCCGTTTGGACGGAGAGACAAAGCGTCGAGACGATGACGCGCCTGCGCCAGGTGGGCCAGGTCGCCCTGGAAGAAACGAGCATCCGTGAGCACCGAGATGGCCACCGCACCGCTGCGCGCATACGTCTCGGCCAGCGTTTCGGGATCGAAATCGCGGCACAGCAGACCCTTGGACGGTGAGGCGCGTTTGATCTCTGCGATCAGGCGCACCCCGCGCGGTCCATCTGGCGGGCGCAGCGCCGCAGCAAAATCGCGCGGCGGCGGTGCCACCACAGCCGCGGCACGCGCATCGGCCGCCGACATCTCGCGCATCAACTTGGGCAGTTCATCCCGCTTATGCGCCATGATCTCAGCCAGAAACTGGCCCTGATATTTTGTTCGCTGCATCTGTGATGTTGTTGGCATCGATCGACGCGCCCCCCAGTCACCGCGCAGAGTACTGCTCTGTTAGGTTAGAAATGGCATTCCCGTCCTCACACCCGATGACTCACCTCAACCAGCCGCTCCAGCGCCTGGCGCGCTGCCCCGCTGTCGAGGCTGGCCCGTGCGCGAGCCAGGCCGTCGTGCCAATCGGCTGTCGCTGTGCAGAGCACGGCAGCGGCGTTGAGCAGTGCCACGGTGCGCCGGGCATCGGTGATCCGTCCTTCGAGAATCCCGCGCGTCGTTGCGGCGTTGGCCACGGCATCGCCCCCATGCAGCTCAGCGAGTTTTGCGGGTTCAAGACCCAGGCTGCGCACGTCCAGGTCGAAGGTCGTGATCGAACCATCCGGGCGCAGGTGGCTGACGCGGTTGAGACCCAGCGTGCTCAGCTCATCCAGCCCCGGGCGGCCATCCGCGTCGAAGGCGTGCACGACGAAAGCCGCACGGCTGCCCAGGCGCTGCAGTACCCCAGCCAGCGGTTCGGTCAACGCCGGGTCATACACACCCAACACCTGCTGCGCGGCACCGGCCGGGTTGGTGAGCGGACCCAGGATGTTGAACACGGTGCGCACGGACAGCTCACGCCGCGGGCCAATCGCATACCGCATCGCGGGGTGATGTTTGACGGCAAACAAAAAACCAATCCCGGCCTCGTCGATACACTGGCCGACCTGCTGCGGCGTCAGCTCGAGGTTGACGCCGAGAGCATCCAGCACGTCGGCGCTGCCCGATTGGCTGGTGACCGAACGATTGCCGTGTTTGGCCACCGGCACACCCGCGCCGGCCGCAATGAAGGCGGCGGTGGTCGAAATATTGAAGGTCCCCGCGTGATCGCCGCCCGTACCACAGGTATCCACCAGGTCGGCGGCGGGGTGACGATGTGGATGTACGGGCACGGCGCTGGCGCGCATGGCGCGCGCACAGCCCGTGATCTCCGCAACAGTTTCACCCTTCATACGCAGGGCCACGAGAAACCCACCGATTTGCGCCGGCGTGGCCTCACCGTGCATGATTTCGCCCATGGCGGCGTCGGCTTCGTCCTCGGACAGATCGTGCCCGTCGATCAGACGGGCAATGGCGTGCTGGATCATAGCGGGCTCCTTTCTCAGACCGCTGGCCGCAGCGCCAGGAAGCTGCGCAGCAAATCCTTGCCCCCTTCGGTCAAGATCGACTCGGGGTGGAACTGTACGCCAATGACGTGCGGATACTGTTTGTGGCGCAGCCCCATCACCTCGCCCTCGGCCGTGAAAGCCAGCACCTCGAGCACCGGCGGCAGCGGCTCCTCGACGATCAGCGAATGGTAGCGCGTGGCTGTGAACGGGCTGGGCAGACCGTAAAAGATACTGCGCCCCGTGTGGAAGACGGGTGACGTCTTGCCGTGCATCAGACGCGGCGCACGGACGACCTTGCCACCAAAGACGTGACCCATGCACTGGTGCCCCAGGCACACCCCCAGGATCGGCGTCGTCGCATAGAAGCGCTCGATCACGGCGTTGGAGACGCCGGAATCCTGCTCTGGTGTACCGGGACCGGGTGAGATGATGATGTGTGTGGGCGCCAGCTCTGCAAGTTCCTCGACCGTCACCTGGTCATTGCGCCAAACACGCAGCAAGTCCTGCGGGCTGCCCAGCTTTTCTTGCAGCACGATTTCGCCGCAGTACTGGACCAGGTTGTACGTAAAACTGTCGTAGTTATCGATAAATGCAATCATCTGACCCTCACATGTCAACCAGCGAACGGCGGCAGGAAACCCATGGCCTGTTTGACGCGCTGCATCGTAGCCCGGGCACGCGGACGCACGCGGTCAGCACCGATCTTGAGCACCCGGTCGAGCTCGGCGGGGTCGTCGGCATAAACTCGATAGCGTGCCTGAATCGGTTCGAGCGCAGCGATGACCACTTCGGCCGTTTCTTTTTTGAGAAAACCGTAACCTTTGCCCTCGAAGTGTGCTTCGATACGCGCTCTGTCCCAACCGGACAGAATCTCGAAGATCGTCAACAGGTTCAAGACACCCGGGCTGGCGGTCTCGAACCGGGTGTCCAGGCCCGAGTCGGTCACGGCGCGCATGATGGTTTTGCGTACCAGCTTGGGGTCGTCCAGCAGATAGACGGCGTGGAACTGGCCGGTTTCGCTCTTGCTCATCTTTTGTTCCGGGTTGTCGAAACCCATGATGCGTGCGCCGCTCTTGCGAATGACAACTTCTGGCACGACCAGGGCGTCGCCAAAGGTAAAATTGAAGCGCTGGGCGATGTCGCGCGTCAGCTCGACGTGCTGGCGCTGATCATCACCGACGGGCACGAAATCGGTATCGTACAACAGAATATCTGCGGCCATCAGCACCGGATAGTCCAGCAGCCCGGTGCCGACGCTCTCCTGTTTTTGGGCCTTGGATTTGTACTGCGTCATGCGCTCCAGCCAACCCAGGGGTGTCACGCAGTTGAGCAGCCACGTCAGCTCGGCGTGCTCGTGGATGTGTGACTGGACGAAAATATCGCTGCGCTGCGGGTCGAGCCCCGTGGCCAGGTAGAGCCCCGCCAGCTCACGCGTCTTGGCCAGCAGGGCCGCCGGGTCGTAGGGCACGGTGATCGCGTGCAGATCGACGATGCAAAAGACATTGTCGTACTTGTCCTGTTCGGCCACCCACTGGGTGATGGCACCCAGATAATTGCCGAGATGGATGTTCCCCGATGGCTGAATCCCGGAGAAGACACGTTTACGTTGGTTGTCGGTCATATGCTATCTTCTCTGCCTCTTCATAACCCATGTTCGGCGTGTTCAACCGCCACCGCCAGGGCTTTCGCCTTGTTCATACACTCCAACCATTCAGACGTGGGATCGCTGTCGGCCACAATGCCCGCGCCGGCCTGCAGATAGCAGGTATGCCCGTGCATGACGATCGTTCGAATCGTGATACACGTATCCATGGTGCCGTCGTAATCGATGTAACCGACGCAGCCACCGTACGCACCGCGGCGCGTGTTTTCCAGTTCTTCGATGATCTCCATGGCACGCACCTTGGGGGCGCCGCTCAGCGTGCCCGCCGGAAACGTGGCGCGCAGCAGGCTGAAAGCGTCGTGCTCCGGGCGCAGACGTCCCTGCACGTCACTGGTGATGTGCATGACGTGGCTGTAGCGCTCGACGGTCATCATCGTCGGCACACGCACCGTGCCGTAATCGCAGACGCGGCCCAGATCGTTTCGTCCCAGGTCGACCAGCATCACGTGTTCGGCGCGCTCTTTCGGGTCGGCCAGGAGTTCCTCAGCCAGGCGGGCATCTTCGGCCGGCGAATCGCCGCGCCAGCGGGTACCGGCGATCGGGTGGAGTTGGGCGACGTGGCCCTCCAGCCGGACGTGCATTTCGGGCGACGACCCGATGATGCGCAGCTCATCGGAAAACTCCAAAAAGAACATGTACGGCGAAGGGTTGAGCATGCGCAGCGCACGGTAGATCGTGAATGGGTCGGCCTCCGTATCGCGCTGCAGCCGTTGGCTGAGCACCACCTGGAAGATATCGCCAGCCGCGATGTACTCCTTGGCCCGGCGTACGGCGGATTCAAAGTCTTCCTGGGTAAAATTGCTCTGCCACGGCCGGCCGCTGAGGTGCTGCTCCGAGGGCGGGGCGATCAGCGGTTTCTGCAAACGGGCTACGACCGAGTCGATGCGAGCCACGGCATCGGCATAAGCGGCCAGCAGGTCCCCTTCCAGACGCGCATTGGCCAGAACGATCAACTTGTGACGCACGTGGTCGAAAATCACCAGGTTATCGGCCAGCATAAAGCAGAATTCGGGCACGTGCAGTGGATCGGGGGCGGTGTCCGGCAGCCGCTCCAGAAAACGCACCCAGTCATAACTCAGGAAGCCCACCGCTCCGCCGGTAAAACGCGGCAGCCCAGGCAGCTCGATCGGCCGGCGCTGGCCCAGGAAGTCGGCGACGACGTTCAGGGGGTCATCTTGTCCGTGGCGCACGTCGAGCGGCACCGCGCCCGCACCGCTGATCGTGACCTCAGCATCATGGGCCGTCATCAGCAGGGGTGGGTGCACGCCGATGAACGAATAACGGCCCAGCTGTTCCCCACGCTCCACGGACTCGAGCAGAAACGAAGGGTCGCCATTACGCAGCTTCAGGTAGACCGAGACCGGTGTCTCCAGGTCGGCCGGCAGCTCGCGGTAGACGGGAACCAGGTTTCCCTGCCCGGCCAGGTTCTGGAACTCTGCCAGCGACGGTTTGTACATGGTGTCCTCACTTTTTTCTACAATTCCGACGGCTGCCGGCGAAAACAAAAAGCCCGCGTCGCCAGCATAACAGGACAGACCTAGAGTTGGCAACGCGGTAAGAGTTGCCAACTCTGGACATGACGTCCTACTGTGCTGGGGACGAGGGCTGTAACCAGCTTCCCCGTGGTGCCACCCCACTGAGGGGCCAAAAAAACCTGCGTGAAGGACTTTAAGAAATTATGCGAGCAAGAATCCCAGAAAAGAACAACTCGGATAATTTCTTAAAGTCCGGAGCAGGTATCTCATGGCCAGTCTCACTCGACGAGTGCCGGTAGCCCTGCCAACCCTGGCCGGGGTACACGATACTCAGCGCCCTGATAACGGAGGCGTCGCCGGCGCAGCCTACTGGGAAAACCCGTTCGGTACGCA
This sequence comes from Anaerolineae bacterium, assembly GCA_041912075.1. Lineage (GTDB taxonomy): Bacteria > Chloroflexota > Anaerolineae > SSC4 > Amarolineaceae > SSC4. The sequence continues at coordinate 3,721 of JAYRNS010000149.1, read as the reverse complement.
ACTCCTCGGCCCATTCACCGCCGGCGCTGTTATCCCACTCACACCCCCGGGGACTCTCTGCAACCCGCTCTGACGGTTACTCTTCCGATTCATCGTTGTTGGTAGTTGAATTGTGGCACAATTAGTACCACAGGCAGGGGTTTCTGTCAAACGCGCCCGGTAAGACCTGGCCAAGTATAACTTCCCGGTTTCCACCCGGAATTCTCATGCAAAAAGCGGAAGTTATTCTTGGACAGGTCCCTACATTGTAGCCCGGCTGACCTTATCCAGCGTTTGTACCCTCAGGCGCAAGTTTGTGAGAATCCAAGACTCATGTTATAATCTCACCAAGGTCTGATTCTAACGCAGCGCGTTATCTGAGACGACCTGACCCGTCCTCACCACTGCCCGGTTTACCCTATGCTTGCATGGTTCGTTTTGCACGTATAGGTCATCACGTATAGGTTGTATAAAGGAGGCTTACATCGGCATGGCAGAACCCAAAGCATCCAAACCACCCGCAGCGCCGGCCACCAGCGAAGCCAAAGCGGTCTCACGGCGTGAGTTCATGATGTACGCCTGGGGCATCTCGCTGGGTGTCCTCGCTGCCGGGGCCGGTATCGCAACGGTGGCCTTCGCCCTGCCCCGCTTCAAGGAAGGGGAATTCGGTGGTACCTTTTCCATCGATCCGGCATCACTTCCGCCTGTCAACTCTCCACCACAACCCAACAGTTCTGGCAAATACTGGCTGGCACATCTGGAGGCCGGCATTCTTGCCCATTATCGGGTGTGTACCCACCTCGGGTGCCTGTATGAGTGGGACAACCTGAATTTCCGTTTTCAATGTCCCTGTCACGGGTCCCGGTTCTGGTACGACGGCGAGTTGATGCGCGGACCGGCGGCCCGCGGTTTGGACGAATTTGTCATCCAGGCCCAGGATGCATCCGGCACGGTGTTGGCGGAATCACAGGAGGCCGGCATTCCCGTCCCGGTACCGGAAGGCACCGCCAAAATTATCATCGATACCGGTAAGCGCCTGATGCGCCCCGGTGTCGCGCCGATTCCGCCCGGTGAGCAGCCGGCACCCTATCCCGGTGGACCCACCATCACGGCCGGCTGAGTCTGACATGTGGTTTATCCTGGGTCCTGACACTATCATGGTCAGGCATCCATACCCCCAGCACTAACGTTATTTTAAGGAGACCGTTATGAGCGTATTGCAGGATATCCGCCGCAAAGGCCTGTTGCCATGGCTTGGAGCGCTCATCGACGAGGCCATCACCCGGTTCACAGCCGGTCTGAGCTGGAATGACCTGCGCGGTATGCTGCGTGGCGATCCGCCTGGTCGTCCGAACCCTCGTCTCCAACTCCACTCCGAGGCCTTCTGGCTGCACATCAAACCTTCCTTTTATCACGAGAGTGTCACCAAACTCGGATATACCTTCCGTCTTGGTTGGTTGAGTACGTTCCTGTTTGTATTCGAGACGATCACCGGTATTTTGCTGATGGTCTTCTATGCGCCGACACCCACGACGGCCTATCGCGACATCTTGAACCTGGTCAGCAATGTACCGATGGGTTCGTTGATGCGTGACCTGCACCGGGCCGGGGCGGAAGCGATGGTGATTGTCGTCGTCTTACACATGGCGCGGACGTTCATCACCGGTTCGTACAAGAAACCAAGACAGTTTACCTGGTTTACCGGGGTGATCCTGCTGTTGATGACACTGCTGCTCAGCTTCAGCGGCTACCTTCTGCCGTGGGACCAGCTGGCCTATTGGGCGGTGACCATCGGCACCAGCATGGCCGAAGCGGTGCCACCGCCGGTGGTGGGTAATCTCATCAACCTGATCCTGCGCGGTGCCCCAGACATTGGGGCCGACGGTTTGCTGCGCTTCTACCTGCTGCACGTGCTGTTTACACCCGCCCTGCTATTGATCTTCTTCTTCGTTCACTACTACAAGGTCGTCCACTTTGCTATCTCGTTACCCGCTGCCCAGGAAGAAATCGGTCAAGACACGGCCAAACGCGTCCCGGCCGACCGCCGTGTCTATTTCCTGCCCGACGTCATGGTGGACGAGATTATGTTGGGGGCGCTGGCTATCCTGGCGCTTATCGCCTATGCGACCTGGATGTATACCGCACCATTGGAACATCACGCCGACCCGGGGATCACACCCTTCCACACGACGGCACCCTGGTACTTCTTGTGGATCCAGGGCATGCTCAAACTGGGTAACAAAACCCTCTTTGGCGTCGTCATACCCGGTCTGGTGTTTGGCGTCTTGTTCGTCTTGCCTTACATCGACTGGAACCCCAGCCGCCGGGCCTCCGACCGTAAGGTCATTCTGACGCTGGGTGTGATCTTTGCGATCGCGATGATCGTGCTCTCCTACATGGGCACCCCCAAATACGGCGTGTCTGGCACACCGGCACAGGAGGTGATCCAGGAATTCATACCAATGGAAGGCACCGGACCGGTGCGCAGCCTGGGATATGAAGGCATGCCCGAAGGCACCTTCGACAGCGCCAATCCGGACACCTATCCAAAGCCAGAGACCGGTTTTGCGACGGTTTTCGAGGAGATGCATCAGGCGGTGACCGGGCCGTACGCCGAAGGTTTACCCAATGGTCACGTCATCATGGTCGTCGAACCGTGGCAGAACAACCTCAAGAAGGCGACGATGCGCGTCGAGTGGGATTCTGCGACGTCTGGACAGACCGAGACACTCGACAAGACCATTTATCTCCATGCAGACTCAAGGCATGGCGAGTAGAACCGGCCGATCCGTAGAGGAGTGATTCATCCATGAAACTTGCACAAATCACGGTCGGGATCATCGCGGTCATCCTTACCCTGGTGATCATCCTGTTCATCGCCCAAAACGAGAACACACGCATGACCGAAGAGGAGCTCTCGCAGCAGGGCAAGTCGATCGAAGAAGGGGCCGCCTTGTTCAACCAGTACTGCTCGGGCTGCCACGGCCTGCAGGCTAAGGGTACGCCGGGCCTCTGCCCACCGCTCAACGACGCCTTCTTCTTCAACGGGCGGCTGCAGGAAGTGGGCTATCCCGGTTCGTTGGCCGATTACATCAAGGCTACGGTTTCGGGTGGACGCCTTATTTCCACGCGACCGGACAAATATGCCGGTGCCATGCCCCCGTGGTCCCAGGACTTCGGCGGCCCGCTGCGCCCAGACCAGATCCAGAACCTGACCAACTTCATCCTGAACTTCGAGTCCACGGCCGGTCAGGAAATGGGCCTGCCCACGCCGACACCGGTGGCCGACGATCCGGTGGCGCGTGGCAAGGCGATCGTCTTGGGTAAAGGTGGCTGTGCCGGCTGCCACAAGATCGAAGGTACCGCGGCCCAGGGCGCGGTCGGGCCAGAGCTGACCAACGTGGCGACCCACGCCGAAACACGCGTGCCAGGCACACCCGCCGCCGAGTACATCCGGACGTCGATCGTCAACCCCAGCGCCTTTGTCGTCGAGGGTTTCCCGGACAACGTCATGCCCAAGACCTTTGGCCAGACGCTGACACCGGCCGAGCTGGACGACGTGGTGGCGTATCTGTCGACGCTCAAGTGACATGCCGTGGGGGGGTGGGGTGGGGTTTTTCCCCGCCCCCCCCTTCCCCCCCCCGCCGGGGGGGGGGGGGGCCCTCGGCCGCCCCCCCAACCCCCCCCCGGGGGGTTGCCCCACCCCGGGGGGGCCCCCCCCCCCCACGGCATGTCACTTGAG
>JAYRNS010000148.1:0-1635 GCA_041912075.1 Anaerolineae bacterium | reverse complement strand
GCCGAACTGGCGTTTGGTGTCCCTCGTGCCGGTGCAGGGTAGGTACTCATTGTTGCGATTGCTGAAAACAGGGCAATCTCACCGACCGGGTTCCCTGCACCGGCACTGGGTATTCCCCAGCACTCTGGGTATTCTCCCCCATGACTTGAATTGGAGGTACTGATGATGTCCGATGTGGCGTTGCTGCACGTTGGGCACCGGCGACGCGGTGTGGTGTGGGGGCTTGGGCTGCTGCTGCTGCTGCGGCTGGCGGCGTGCCGCGAACCGGCTGCCGAGACGCCGCCAGCAACCGCCGTGGTGGCCCTGCAGCCGCCAACCGCCGCACCCACGGCAACACCAGCGCCGACGAACACACCGACACTCGTGCCCACCAGCACGCCGACACGGATTCCGATCGCCACCCCTACGGCGACGCCAACTCCCATTCACCCCCTCTCGATCGAATACCTGCGACGCCAGGAATACCCTGGCAGCCCGTTGGTGATCGAGCAGACCCTGGCGCCGGGAGCAAACTACGACCGGTACATTGCTTCGTACGATTCGGAAGGGCTGAAGCAGTACGGCTTGCTGACGGTACCGCGCGGCCAGAAGCCAGCCAATGGGTGGCCGGTGATCATCTTCAACCATGGTTACATCCCGCCGGCACAGTACCGCACGACGCAGCGTTATGTGGCGTACGTGGACGGGTTTGCGCGCAGCGGTTATATCGTCTTCCGGCCCGACTATCGCGGCCATGACCAGTCCGAAGGCCAGGCCAGCGGCGCGTACGGCTCGCCGGACTATGTGATCGACGTGCTCAATGCAGTGGCATCATTGAAGGTCTACCCGGATGCCGACCCCACCCGCATCGGGATGTGGGGTCATTCGATGGGTGGGTGGATTACCCTGCGAGCCATGGTGACGTCGCCGGATATCAAAGCCGGTGTGATCTGGGGTGGCGTGGTCGGTTCGTACGAGGACCTGATGAGCCGCTGGCGGCGCGGCAACAACCCGCCCCCGACACCCGATCCCAACAGCACGCGCGGCCGCTGGCGCAACGGCCTCGTGCGCACGTTTGGCACGCCCGAAAGCAACCCTGAGATGTGGCGTACCCTGTCGGCCAACTATTACTTGCAGGACCTGTCTGGCCCGATTCAGCTGCACCATGCGCGCGGGGATGCGAGTGTGCCGGTGGAGTTTTCGGAGATTTTGTACCAGCAGGGGATCGAAGCCGGTATGCCGATCGAGCTGTACACCTATGCCGGTGACAACCACAACATCTCGGGGAACTTCAACACGGCCATGCGGCGCTCGGTCGAGTTCTTCAACCGGACATTGGCGCAGCCGGCAGCCTTGAACAGCACTACCGGTCCAACAGTTTTTGCACGCAGTGGCACGGTCAATCTACGCAGCGGGCCAGGCACCACGTTTGCCATCGTGGGGTCGCTGAGTCCAAACCAGCCGCTGCCCATCACTGGCCGTAATGCCGATAGCAGCTGGTGGCAGGTGCAGACGGCCACTGGACCGGCCTGGGTCGCCAACAGCGTCGTGACGGCGGTCCGGCATGCCAACGTGCCAGTGGTAGACACCAGCGGCACATCCAGCGGGTAACGGTGTATAACGTCCCCGGCACGGTCCGGACCGTGCCGGGGACGT
>JAYRNS010000147.1:0-1629 GCA_041912075.1 Anaerolineae bacterium | reverse complement strand
GGCGTCAGGCACAGTCGGCACCGGCGGCTGCGCTGCGTGGGGAATAGGGAGTACGGAGTAGGAAGTAGGGAGTACGGTATGCGTAGATGGGTGTTGATCGGGGTTCTGGGGCTGGCGCTGGTGGCTGGGGGGTTGGCATGGGCTGGCTCAGCAGGTAACGGCCAGGTCAGCGGGACGGTGGCGGTCGAAGAAAAGAATACGGCGCCTTCGTTGGAAGGATTCCCGCGGGTGACCGAGCCGCTCCCTGTGGCCTTTCCGCGCGACCATGGTCCGCACCCCGAATAACAGTTGGAGTGGTGGTACTACGTCGGTAACCTGGTGACGGCCGACGGGCGGCGCTTTGGCTACCAGTTGACCTTCTTCCGCAATGCGCTGACGCCCACCACCGTCGAGCGCGCATCGAACTGGGGCACCAACCAGGTCTATATGGCGCACTTTGCTTTGAGTGACATCGCAGGCGGCCAGTTCCACGCCCAGGACCGTTACACGCGCGGGGCGGCCGGTCTGGCCGGTGCGCAGGCGGAGCCGTACCGCGTCTGGCTGGAAGATTGGTCGGTCGAAGGCGTGGCCCCCGGTGTCGAGCGTCTGCGTGCCCAACACAACGGCCTCGCCATCGATCTGACGCTCCAATGGGCCAAACCGCCGGCCCTGCACGGCAACGCGGGTCTCAGCCAAAAAGGGGCCGAGGTGGGCAACGCCTCGATGTACTACTCGCTGACGCGCCTGCCGACCCAGGGCACGGTCACCGTGGATGGGCAAACGTTTGCAGTGACCGGCGCCAGCTGGATGGATCACGAGTACGGTACGAGTTCGCTCGGTGCGCAGGCCGTGGGCTGGGACTGGTTCGCCCTGCAGCTCGACGGCGGCTCCGAGCTAATGCTCTACCGCATCCGGCGTGACGACGGCACCTATGAGCCGCAGTCGAGCGGCAGCCTGATTGCACCCGATGGCATGGTCACGCCCCTGGCGGCCGATGAGATGCAAATCGACGTGCTCGACACCTGGCAGAGCCCGGAGACGGGCACGCGCTACCCCGCCGGCTGGCGTGTTCACATCCCGCGTGAATCCTTGACCCTGGAAGTCACCCCGCGGATGGCCGACCAGGAGCTGCGGCTGGCAACCACCTACTGGGAAGGGGCGGTGTCGATCGAAGGTACACGCGGTGATCGGCCCACCAGCGGCCAGGGCTACGTCGAACTCACCGGTTACAACGGCTCCCTGCGAGGCAAAATCTGAGCGTCGCGCGTTGGTAGAAATTTGTCGTTTCGTCCGAATCCTGTTATCATAGCAACCCAACCTGAAAACTCTACAGCTTCGCACGCATGCTCCGCCACGGGGGGGTAGGATGATGAAACGCGCCGCGCATTGGAGTTTGTTCTATCTTCTGCTGGTCATCAGCCTGGTACTGTTCCCCGCCGCGCCGCGTGCGGCGGCGGGCGTTGTGCCCGGCGTCAGCGACGCTCCCACCGCACCCGGAGCGGTCTTCACCGTCACCCTGACGGCTGACAGCGGCGTAGGCTCGCTGCGTTGGGCGATTGGCCAGGCCAATGGCGCCGCCGGCACGGACACCATTGCTTTTAACATTGCCGGGGCCGGCATCAAGACGATTGCGCCGCTCACCATCCTGCC
>JAYRNS010000146.1:0-3987 GCA_041912075.1 Anaerolineae bacterium | reverse complement strand
GGGTTACGCCCTATGGAGTGTCTTCAACAAGATGGCCGTCCAACGTTACAGTGCGTGGACCGTGCAGACGTATGGGCTCCTCATCGGCGCGGCCACGCTGCTGCTGGTGGTGCCCACTGCTCAACGCGCAACACCGGACACCCTGCGCGCGGCCTGGCCGTGGCTGCTGGCCATGGCGCTGGGGCCGACCCTGGGCGGGGCATTGTCGTATTCGCTCGGCGTACGCTGGATTCCGGTGAGCATCGCCAGCATCGTGGCAACCCTGGAACCGGTGATCGCCATGGGGCTGGCGTTTGTGTTGTTCGACGAACGCCTGACGGTCCCGCAGCTGGTGGGGAGCGGGCTGATTATCGGGGCCGTCGTGCTGCTTCGGCCAGGAGACAGGCATTGACAGTTTTCATCTTCTGGGTTAAAATGACCCAATTGCCGCCAGGCCGTACAGGCTGGCGGCGAATCATGCGCAGGTTCGACGTTACAATATCGCGGTCGCCAGTGAGCAGGATAAACCCACCACCACAGGTCGGCCCGTACACGAGCATGCAGATCTCTGTGGAGGATTGATGAGCAGTTTTGCAACCAAAAACATCCGGAATGTGGTACTCGTTGGGCATGGAAGCGCAGGCAAAACATCGTTGACGGAAGCCATGTTGTTCGACACCGGTGCGGTCAACCGCCTGGGACGGGTGGAAGACGGCAGCAGCGTGTCGGACTGGGACGATGAAGAGCGCCGGCGCAAGGTTTCGATCAACACCTCGGTCGTGCCTTGCGAGTGGAAAGGCGTCAAGATCAATGTGCTCGACACACCTGGTTATGCCGATTTTGCCGGCGATGTGGTCGCCGCGGTGGCGGTGGCCGACGCCGGTCTCGTCGTGCTGGATGCGGTGGCCGGTGTCGAGGTGGGCACGCAGCTGACCTGGGGCTACCTGAACGACCGCCAGCTGCCGCGGTTTATCTTCGTCAACAAGATGGACCGCGAAAACGCCAATTTCCAGAATGCCCTTGCGTCGGTCCGTGATGTTTTCACGGGCATGAGCATTGTGCCGGTGCAGATTCCAGTGGGCAAGGAGCATGGCTTTCAGGGTGTCGTCGACCTGATTCGCATGAAGGCGTTTTTGGGGGCGAAGGGCGAAGAAAAGGACATTCCGGCCGATCTGCTCAGTGATGCCGAAAATGCCCGCATCCAGCTCGTCGAGGCGGCGGCTGAGGGCAACGACGACCTCATTATGAAGTATTTGGATGGTGAGGAACTCACGGCGGATGAGATCATCGAAGGGCTGGGGATTGGTATTCGAAACGGTGCGGTGATTCCTGTCATGTGTGGTGGCGCGACGGCCAACCTGGGGATTCAATCGCTGCTCAACCTCCTCGTTCAGCTGGCACCCTGTCCGTCCGACATGGCGCCGGTCGAGGCGACCCGCGAAGGGTCTGAGGAGACCATTACGCTGAAGGCCGATTCGTCGGGCCCGCTGGCCGCCTTGGTGTTCAAGACGGTGGCGGACCCCTACGTGGGGCGGGTCACCTTTTTCCGCGTCTTTTCCGGCACGATGCAGTCGAATTCGCACGCCTTCAACCCGCGCAGCGGCGAAGACGAGCGGATTGCCCAGCTCTTCACCCCACGCGGCGAGGAGCACCACAACGTCGACGTCGTCGTGGCTGGTGACATCGGCGCCGTGGCCAAGCTGGCCGACACCGTGACCGCCGACACACTGTGCGATAAGGCGCTGAACGCCATGCTGCCGCGGCCCTCGTACCCTGCCCCGACTTATGCGGTGGCGGTTAGCCCCAAGACCAAAGCCGACTCGGCCAAACTGGGTCCGGCCTTGAGCCGGCTGACCGAAGAAGACCCCACGCTGCGCTGGCGTCAGGAGGGCAGTACCAAACAGACGATCCTCGAGGGGATGGGCGAAACACACATCGACATCGCGATTCGTCGCATGGAATCCAAATTCGGTGTCGGTATCGAGACGGCCGTGCCCAAAGTGCCGTACCGCGAGACCATTCAGAAGTCGGCGAGTGCCATGTACCGCCACAAGAAGCAGACCGGTGGTGCCGGCCAGTTTGGTGAAGTGCACATGGAAGTCAAGCCACTGCCGCGCAGCAGCGGGTTCGAGTACAGCACGGACCGCGTCTTTGGTGGTGTCATTTCCGGCTCCTTCTTTCCCTCGATCGAAAAGGGCATCCGTTCGGTACTCGAAGGCGGTGTGATTGCCGGTTATCCGGTGGTCGATGTGCGTGCGGAGGTGTATGATGGTAAAATGCACCCTGTCGACTCCAAGGACATCGCTTTCCAGGTGGCCGGGCGCGAAGCGTTCAAGCTGGCCATGCAGCAGGCCAACCCTGTGCTGCTCGAGCCGATCATGAACGTCGACATCATCGTACCCGACGAGTACATGGGCGACGTGCTGGGTGACATCAACACGAAACGCGCCCGCGTGCAAAAAATGGAACAAGAACGCGGCCGCAGTATCGTCACGGCCCAGGTGCCCCTGGCCGAAATGCAGCGTTACGGCACCAGTTTGCGCTCGATTACGCAGGGGCGCGGCGTTTTCCGCATGGAGTTTTCGCACTACGAAGTGGTGCCCTCCAACATTGCTGAATTGATCATTGCCGAAGCGAAGCGTGAAGCCGAGAAAGAGTGATTGGCCATGATACCCAAAAACTTTGCAGGTCGCGGCAAGGTTGCCGTGCTCAAGACCACCCCGCAGACCGTGCTCGAGGACTATGCGCAGGTCATGGCGCTGGCCGATTTCGAGTCGGCGCTGCCTAAAGCTATCGATACGATTTTGAAGATCAACATCTCCTGGCAGACCTGGTACCCGGCCTGTTCGACCGAGCCGTGGCAGCTGGAAGGTGTCATCCGCACGCTGCAGCGCGCTGGTTACGAAAACCTGATCGGTGCGCACAACCAGACCGTCGTGGTCGATGCATACGTTGGCGAGCGCAACAACAAGCAGAAGGTCGTCGTCGACGCGTACGGCGTGCGTAACGTCCACCTGTACGAGCCGGAAAATAAGTGGATCCGTTACGAGCCACGGGCACCCATGCTGGTGCTGGACAAGATCTTCCCCGAGGGCATCCTGATCCCTGAGATGTTCATCGACCGCAACATCATCCATCTGCCGACGGTCAAGACGCACGTCTTTACGACGATTACCGGTGCGATGAAGAACGCCTTTGGCGGCCTGCTGACCGAAAAGCGCCATTGGACACACGGTGTCATCCACGAGACCCTGGTCGACCTGCTAACGATCCAGCACGAGATTCACAGCGGCATCTTTGCGGTCATGGACGGCACCTTTGCCGGTGACGGTCCGGGGCCGCGGGCGATGCGCTGGCACGAGAAGGACATCATCCTCGCGTCGGCCGACCAGGTGGCGATCGACGCCATCTCGGCGAAACTGCAGGGTTTCAACCCGATGGAGATTCCGTTCCTAAGGATGGCGCACGAAATGGGTCTGGGTGTCGCCGATCCGCGGGAGATCGAAATCGTAGGTTACGACATCTCGGCCGAGGATTGGGATTTCGTGCAGGAAGATACGTTTGCCAGCAAGGGACAGAAGCTGATCTACCACGGTGCGCTCAAACCGTTCGAGAACATGCTGCTGCGCTCGCCGCTGGTGCCGTGGTCCTTTTTTGCCTCGAATTTCTATCACAACGTCTACTGGTATCCCTTTGTGGGCCGGCCGCGAGTGGAAGCGGCGCTGGAGACAAAGTGGGGCCAGATGTTCAAACACTACGGCGATGGCAAGGTGGTCATGCCGGGGGTCGAGCCGCGCACGACCGCCGTCGCGGCGATTGGCCTGGCCGGGCTGGCGCTGCTGGCCGGCGGGCTGGCGGCACGCCGGCTGAGCGCGCGCCCGGCGGCGTGACACCGAACAGGGCGGCTGCAAGTAGGGCGGCTGCAAGCCGCGGCTACACAGACAAAAGCCCCCTGCGGGGCTTGGGGCGAGATCACTTGCATGCAGCGGCCCAGCCCGGCTTGGCCGG
>JAYRNS010000145.1:0-3481 GCA_041912075.1 Anaerolineae bacterium | reverse complement strand
AGTCGCGACAAACAGCTGCTGCTGGTACTCGACAACTTCGAACAGGTACTGCCCGCCGCATCCGATATCACTGCGCTTTTGGCCACCTGCCCGCACCTGAAAGTGCTGGCCACCAGCCGGACTGTCCTGCGCGTCTATGGCGAGCACGATTATCCCGTGCCGCCGCTGTCCTTGCCCGTGCTGCCGCCTGGCCGCTCCGCCGCGGCAGCCAGTGGTGGTCCACCGGCAGCGCCATTCGACGTCGGCTCCCTGTCGCAGTATGAGTCGGTTGCCCTGTTTATCCAGCGTGCCCTGGCCGTCAAACCCGATTTCCAGATGACCAACGCCAACGCACCCGCCGTGGCTGAAATCTGCGTTCGCCTGGATGGTCTGCCCCTGGCCATCGAGCTGGCCGCGGCCCGTGTGCGTGTGCTGTCACCCGAAGCCATTCTGGGGCGCCTGGAAAGCGCCCTGGGCCCGTCGTCGCTGCGGCTGCTCACCGGGGGTGCCCGCGATCTGCCGGCGCGCCAGCAAACGCTGCGCAGCGCCATCGATTGGAGTTTTCACCTCCTGACGCCGGAGGAACAGCGGCTCTTCCGGCGCCTGGCGGTATTTGCCGGCGGGTTCACCGTGACCAGTGCCGAAGCAGTCGCCAACTTCGACGATGGGTTGGATCTTGATCCCCTCGATGGTTTGATTGCGCTGGTCGAAAAAAGCCTGGTGCGCCAGCCCGCCGCGGCTGACATCGATCCACGTTTCGACATGCTGCAAACACTGCGCGAGTATGGGTTGGAACAGCTCACAGCCAGCGGTGAGGCAGCTGCGGTCCGCCAGGCGCATGCACGATTTTTCCTGGCACTGCTCGAAGAAGCTGAGCCCGAGCTGCGCGGTCCCGAACAGTCGGTCTGGCTGCGGCGGCTAGAAGTCGAACACGACAACCTACGCGAGGTGCTGACCTGGGCGCATGCAGCCCGCGAATGGGGGTTGGCGCTGCGGCTGGCGGGTGCTATGGTGCGGTTGTGGTTTCTGCACGGCCACCTGCGCGAGGGCCAGCACTGGCTTACGACGCTTCTGCCGTTGGGGAACGATCTACCGGGTCTCGACCGCGCCAAGGCCCTGCATGGTCTGGGCATGCTCACTTATGAGCTGGGGGATTACGCCCAAGCGAAACCACCGCTCACCGAGAGCCTGGCCCTGCGCCGCGCCCTGGGTGACCGCCCGGGGACGGTGGCCTCGCTCAACAACCTGGCCAACGTAGCCATCTATGAAGCCGATTACGAGCTGGCGGCCCAATATTATGAAGAAGCGCTGACCATCTGCCAGGCCAGCGGCGATCAGTGGGGTACTGCCCTCATCCTGGGCAACATCGCCTGGGTAGCCATGGCACGGAGAGATTATGCGCGGGCAGCGGCTGTGTCAGCTGAAAGCCTGGCCCTGCGCCGGCAGCTGCGTGATCAGTGGGGTGTAGGCAAAGCGCTGACCAACCTGGCCTGGGCAGCCCTGTACCAGGATCATTACCAGGAAGCGCAGGCACCCGCCACTGAAAGTCTGGCGATTTTTGAGTCCCTGGGGGATCTGGACAACGTGGGTGATGCGCTGGACATTCTCGGTCGGGTGGCCGTGGGGCTGGGAGATGCCGCCCAGGCTCGCGCCTATTTTGTGCGCGCCGCGGCGATCAACCAGGAGTTGGGGGATCGCACGGCCCTGGCGCTGCTGGTGTTTGGTTTTGCCAGCCTGGCCGTTGTCGAGGGCCAGTTCGAGCAGGCGGCACGCCTGTTCGCCACCGGTGACACCTTGAGCAGTCACCTCGGCCCCTTTCAGCGTGTCTACTTCGATCGCTACCGGGCGGCCACCCGCGCTCACCTGGACGCCGCTACGTATGACGCGGCCGACGCCACGGGCCGAACGTGGACGCTCGAACAGGCGATTGCGACAGCCATCCAGCAGCCGGCCGTCCAGCAGCCGGCCGTCCGCGAATAGAGCCGCGAATACGCGAATAGCTCCCTTGAGAGTGCGCCAGCCCAGAGCGATCGCCCTTCGCTGCCGCTTTCCCCTTTGCCGCGAATATTCCCTCGGGAGTCTCACAGCCCTGCTGCTGGCACTAAGGCATCGTAAAAGAATAACTTCCGGCATTATGACCGAAATTCCCGGCAAATCACGGGAAGATATTCTTTCACGAGCCCTAATTAAATGAAAATCCACTGCACAGCAAAAGCGCCAACCTGGTGCGCTCGCCTGAAGTGCCCTGGCACGATCTCGGCGTGCGCACCTATTTGCGCACGCCACATCCCTCGACACCCCTACTCCGTACTCCCTACTCCCTCCATAGTTGCACGATGTCCCCGCTCATGTTACACTCTGTGGTCATTCACCACCGCGCTGTGCGCACGTTCACCGGGTGACCGATGTTAATACCCAATTTGAATGAAGAAATAGCCCGCACCAACTTTTCACCTTCGGCCTGGAACTGGGGTGAGAATTACCTGGCCCATGCGGCTGTCACCGCAGGCACCGTTCAGCGCACCCCGCGTGGCGTCGAACTCACCGCCGACGTGCGGCGCAGTGCTCACCGCAGCTATCGCGTCACGATCGTTTGTGATGAGACGGGCGCGTGCCAGGGTGACTGCACCTGCCCCTTCGAGACCCGCGGTGGCTGTGCCCACTGTGCGGCTGTGCTGATGTTGTGGTGTCGCCGGCCTGACCTGTTTTCCGGCAGTGAACCGTCGCTGTCCTCTCCCGCAACCCGCAGCATGAACCAGAAGACCAGCCAAGACACGGATACGCCCGCCGGGCCAGCGACCACGACGGCCAAAATCTCTCCGGCCGGCGGTACGGGGCTGTGGGTGGCCGCCGATGGCACGATCTGCATCGATCTCGACCACGCCGGTTTGCGTGCCGGCCGGCTGCAAGACACACTCGGCGAATACCTGCTGCCGGTCAGCGGCCAGCCTTATGTCACGCTGTCAGCCCTTGGTTTCGCCAGCGCGCGCCAGCACGGTATCACGACCGGGGAGGTGCAGACAGCTTTGGCCGAAGCGTCACACGGCACGATGCCGGCCGCAGTCATCCAGCAAATCGACCGATGGACGGCTGCCACGGACAATTTGCACTTGTACGATAGTCTGTGTGTGATCGAATTCGCAGATGATTTCATCTTGCACGAGCTGCTGCGGGTCAGCGGTCTGCGCCATTATCTCGTACACATCTTCTCTCCCCGCGTCATCGCCATCCAGCCCAAACAGGTGAATGCCCTGGTAGCTGATCTGGAAGCGCGTGGTTACATGCCCAGGGTGGAGCCGGTCTGAGATGACGATACCGCGCAGGATCGAGGGTTCATGTTGACCCTGTACGAAGCATTAACCAACTACCGGCTCAGCACCTTGATGCGGATGGCACGTGCCAACGAGATCGAGGTGCTCGATCGGCGCAAGACAGGACTGGTACAGGCCTTGCTGGACGGCCTGTACACCCCCACGGGCATCACCCGCGCCATGGCACGTCT
>JAYRNS010000144.1:0-2365 GCA_041912075.1 Anaerolineae bacterium | reverse complement strand
GACGAGTGTATAGACCATTTCCTCGCCGGTGTCCAGATCCTGCAGACGGATCGTGGAATTCATGGTGACGATGTCGGAGGGAACCGCTGCCGGCGCCACCACGGTGCCGCGCGCCAGCTCAGCGTCCAGACTGTCCAGATACTCGTTGCCACGGCGGTCGAGTCGCCGGGCTTCTTCGATGAGTTCGCGTAAACGCTCGAGATCGAATTCCGTGATGTAGATCGTGCGTGCTTCCATGTCATGGACCTCTTTAGGTGATTGGAGTCGGTGCGCTTTTCCGCCGTCGGCGCACGATAATGATCCCTGCCATCAGCAGCAGAATGACGCCAGCCCCCACGCCGCACAGCACAACAGGGCTGCGCAGCGGCGAAGACGCGGCCGGGTCACCCGCAGCGGGTGTTGCGCGCGGGTCCTGCGAATCGACCGGCTGGGGTGCCACGGGTGCGGCCGGCACCTGGGTGAAATCAAAGACGCCTGTCAGGTCGGCGGCCGCGGCGTCGCGCGTGCCTAACGGCTCCAGGTTCCAGCGCGTCTCGATGAATTTGAGCAGCGACGTCGTATCGTAGAAGGTGTGGTCGACAAACCCCTTGCGCGCATAGGGTGAGATGACCAGCAGCGGGACACGCCCGCCCGGCCCCCAGCGGTCGATCACCGGTGGGGCGACGTGGTCGTACCAGCCGCCGAAGTCATCGTAAGTGACAAAGATGACGCTGTTTTGCCAGTACTTGGAGAGCATGACAGCCTGGATGAGCAGGACGGCGTGTTCCTCGGCCTGCTGCACGGTCGAGTAACCGGGGTGCTCGTCGAACGAGGGCGAAGGTTTGAGGATCGTCACCGCGCCGAGCGTGCCGTTGATCAGATCAGGCACAAACTCCTGCGCATCCTTGAGGTGGGCGCGGCCCGGCATCTCCGGTCCATAGGGTTTGAAATAACCGTGCGAGGTGAGCGGTGGCATCGGCACGAAGGGCAGCGGTTGGGCGGCGGCGCCATCCAGGGCATCCTGCCAGCTGCCGTTGTACTCGTTCCACGAGATGCCGGCGGCCGTGAGCCGGTCGCCAATCGTAGGCAGGTCGATCGGCGGCAGACGGTGGTCATCGGGCAGCTTGCCGTGCGGTGGGTAGAACGAGTCGACGCCGGTGTTGACCGCGTAACCGTCGGGGGTCACCACCCAGTTCTCGTTGTCGTCGATGCCGATCAGCTTGCCGGCAGCGTCGAACTGCGGTTTGGCGACGTACTCGGCCGGCGCGTTGGGCCAGGGCGGTGTGCACGCGCACACCAGCCACATGTGGTTGAGCCACGAGCCACCAAAGGCCGCGGTGAAGAAGTTGTCGGCAAAGGCGTAGTCGCGTGCATACGGAAAAAGCGGCAGTTTGGTCGTGTCGTAGTAACCCATCGGCTGGCCGCCGGAATCGGTCCAGGCCACATACTTGTCCATCTGGCCGTCGTTCATCTGCAGCTGATGCTCGTAGAAGCGGTGCACGGGTGTGTTGACCAGCACGTTGTTCGGTACGTAATCGTCGATCAGGAACGGCTTGTTGGGCAGGTCCTTGGGAAAGCGCGGGTCCGGCAGCCCCGGCAGGGTGTCGATCGGGCTGCCAAAACCGGCATACTTCAAGCTGACTTTGACCGGCGGTAGCGTAGGATAGGGCACACCGTTCTGATCCACCTGGACGACTTGACCCCCTGGCGACTCGACGCCATTGACGCCGGGCCGCCGGCTGTAGAGGTTGTCGACCGTGTGGTTTTCCAGGAACAGGATGATCACGTGATCGATCTTGTCGATTCCTTCGGGTGCCTGCGCCCTGGCCGGCCCCGACAGCACACCCAACAAGACGCTGCTCACAACCAGCAGAGGCAGGAAACGGCTTCGCATGGTGGTCTCTCCTTTCCTGGTGCGATCGAAGTTGGCGGTAGCATACTCGAAGCACGGGGAGTTGTCAATAACAAACCAAAATCCAAGTACGTGTCTACGTCTGGTGCGGTGCTCTGTATGAAGTACTCCGCCGCGGATCGATCAGTTCTCGCGAGTCGCACGGGTGTGCAACAGATCAGCCACGATCTCGTGCCAGCGGGTCAAAAAAATCAGGTGACCTTCGCCTGGAATGATACGCAGCGTCGCATGGGGGATGGCGGCCGCCATCGCCTGCGCCATGCCCACAGGGGTGCTGTTGTCGAGCTCGCCATGCCAGAGGGTGACAGGCACCCGAATTGCCTGAAGCCGAAAGCCCCACGGTTTTGCTGCCAGCTCGACTTCTTGTGCAAATGCATCGATCCCCTGCCGTGTCGCCTCGGCGTAGCTGGCGAGAAACATAGCCCGTACATCCGGACGCTGCAGAATGACCTGGTCGGCCGGCGGGTTGTGACG